>JABIPD010000079.1 GCA_018698735.1 Candidatus Jacksonbacteria bacterium
TGCAGCAGGCGCGTAGGGGGCAACATGTGCGTGTTTTAACCAAAGCTCTTCATTTGCATCTATAGAACAAAAGCTGCCTTTAAGCTGAATTTGGCCAAGCTTAATAGACCTGACTTCTGGCCCGGTTAAAACGATTCCTGCTTCATGCTTTTCGATTATTTCGTATTCATGAAGCGCTTGTTTATTTTTGATGATAGTCATACCTCTAGAATATACTGCTAAGCGAAAACTGACAAATGATAATGAATCTGTGGACAAATGCGTTCAGCGATACATTAAAATATGGTATACTATATTTAAGAAATATCCACAATAGGTAACCGATACATCATGTCTAAACAAAATACCAATATAACAGAATTGGATTTTATTTCACTGGCAGAAATAGCAGACGATACTCCGTATTCACAGGAATATCTGTCTCTTCGTGCCCGCCAAGGAAAATTAAGAGCCGTAAAGATAAAAAGAACCTGGATGACCAGAAAAGAATGGGTAGAAGCCTATATCGAAGAAAAATCGTGGCACTCTAAGAAATCAGTATATAAAGAAATGGCACCAGTAGAAGAGGTCAAAGCAGCGACAGTTGTGCAAGATGTTCCTACCCCAGACAAGCCAGCAGAAGAGCAACCGGCAGCTCCTGTGCCAGAAGAGGCACCAGTTCAGATTCCTCAACCTCCTACTCAAGACGATTCAGTCGCAGAGAAACTAGGAGCAGTCTTTGGGCACTTAAAGGAAGGCATGGTACCCAAAGTATTGGGCAGCGTTATGGTTACTAGTTTAGTGTTTGCAATGGTAATAATGACAGCATTTACTATTTCGTGGGGATTAAATGGAGCTCCAGCACCAACAGACTCTGGAATAGCAAGCATTCCAAGTAAAGTAATGGATACCTTTGTATTTGCAGTTCAAGATGCGCGCATAGAGTGGGATAGATCTATGGAAAGAATCGAAGCGAAAAAAATTATTGCACAAGAAAACGAATATAGATCAAACGAGCGAGGGCAAGTTGCTGGTATACGAATAGAGGCTGAAGATGAAACCGTTACACCATCTGCGCTCGAAACATTTTCTGGTCAGATCGATATTTTTGTGTCGCATGTAGTAGATACTATTAGACTTGACTCCGGAGGAGAATAATTCTTTGCCAGGGTCTTAAAAGTGCTATAAAGGCGCTTTTTTTAGTTGAAAAAGAGAAATTGCTGTGATATGATAGCAGCGTTTATTAATGAATTTTATGGGAATACCAAATGTACCATCAATAGAAAAGGAAGTGCTTGAATATTGGAAAAAAAATGCCATATTTAAAAAATCTTTAGAAAAAAAATCACCCAAAGGTAATTATGGGTTTTTTGAAGGCCCTCCAACTGCAAATGGAAAGCCAGGGGTTCATCATGTTCTTTCCCGTGCTTTTAAAGATGTATATCCAAGATTTAAAACCATGCAGGGGTACAATGTTCCCAGGAAAGCTGGTTGGGATACCCATGGCTTGCCAGTGGAATTACAAATAGAAAAGAAATTAGAAATTTCAGGGAAAAAAGAAATAGAAAATATTGTAGAAGGGGATGTTCGGGCAAGTATTATAGAATTTAACAAGCAATGCAAAGAAAGTGTTTGGGAGTTTAAAACAGAATTCGAGGAAATGACCGAACGGATGGGTTATTGGCTCGAGATAGAAGACGCCTATATTACCTATACCAATGAATATATAGAAAGTGTTTGGTGGATTTTAGGTCAGCTTTGGAAAAAGGGATTGTTGTATCGTGGACATAAAGTAGTTCCATATTGTGCTCGCTGTGGGACAGGGTTGTCGTCACATGAAGTTGCCCAGGGGTATAAAAAAATTACCGAGCCTTCGGTGTATGTTGCGCTTCCTCTTACAGAAAGCACGCTGGGAGAAAATGTTTCGTTGCTTGTTTGGACTACAACACCTTGGACATTACCAGGAAATGTTGGCGTAGCCGTGAACCCTACATTATCGTATGCTGTGGTTCGATCGCATGGCAAACTTTTTGTGGTAGCAGAATCACGGGCAGCAGAAGTATTTAAAGGCGAGCCATACAAAACAGAACAAACATTTTTAGGAAAAGATATTATAGGCGCGGAATATAAACCGTTATTTAACAAACCGGTGGAGCAATTGGCAAAAGATGAATCGGTGTTTCGCGTTGTTGGAGCCGAATTTGTAGAGGCATCTGAAGGAACTGGGTTAGTGCATATGGCGCCAGCATTTGGCGAAGAAGACAACGAAGTCGGGAAAAAAGAAAACCTCCCAGTGCTTACTACTATCGATACCGAAGGAAAAATTTTAAAAGGCTTAGGTATTCCTGGTGAAGGTGAGTTTGCAAAGGAAGCAGATCCTAAAATTATAGAATGGCTAGAAAGTGAAGGATTATTGCTAAAGACAGAAGACACAACACACGAATATCCATTTTGTTGGAGATGCGATACGCCGTTATTGTATTATGCAAAACCTTCTTATTTTATTGCGATGACAAAAGTAAAAGAACGGTTGGTTGCAAACAACAAAAATATCGAATGGGTCCCAGAGTATATGAGAGATGGTCGGATGGGGGAATGGCTTGCTAATGTAAAAGATTGGGCGCTTTCTAGAGATCGTTATTGGGGGACTCCATTGCCTATTTGGAGAACAGAAGACGAGCAAGAAACATTTTTAGGAATCACTCAAAATGCTGCACAAGAAGATGGCGCTATTGTTAAGGCGATAGAAGATTTTAGAACAAAGATGAGTAAAGAAACAGATAATGGCGATTATCACATACCGTTTATCGATGACGTTACCTTTAAACATCCAGAGACTGGCGAAAAAATGAAGCGCGTACCCGAGGTAATAGACGTATGGTTTGACGCTGGCGCTATGCCATATGCCCAAGCTCATGTTCCTTTTGATATGCCAGAAGATAAGGCTCCGTTACAGGCAGACTATATTAGTGAAGCTATAGACCAAACACGTGGATGGTTTTATACCTTACAAGCAATCGCAGCCGCACTTGGGAACGACGAACCCTATAAACATGTTATTACTTTTGCGCATGTGCTCGACAAGAACGGAAAGAAAATGTCGAAATCGAAAGGCAATGTTATAAACCCAATCGAAATGGGAGACGAATTTGGGTTCGATAGCATCCGATGGTTTTTCTATACGGTAAGCCAGCCTGGAACACCAATAAAATTTAACCCAGATGAATTAAAAAAAGTTCAACGTAGAATGTTTAATACGTTGTTGAATAGTTTTTCTTTTTATAGGTTGTACAATCAAGACCCTCAAAAAGATACTGGTGTAAGCACGCCGCCAAAACACGAAATGGATCAATGGTTGCTTGCGCGATTAAACGAAGTTGGCTATGAGGTAACGACTCATTTAGAAGAATATCAAGTAGTAAATGCTGCTCGAAGGCTAGAAGAATTTGTAAACGAGCTTTCTACTAAATATATTCAGTTAAGTCGCGATAGGTTTCGAGATGGTAACAAAGAATCTATCGAGGTACTAGGTGTGGCGCTTATTACCGTATCAAAATTACTTGCGCCATTTGCACCGTTTACTGCTGAATATCTATTTAGAGAAATGACAGGCGACGAATCGGTTCATTTGGTAGATTGGCCAGAATTTTCTGAAGAGAAAGAAGAGATAACTCTTAAAATGGAAGAGGTATGGGGGAGTATAGAAGCTGCACTTGCACTTCGTGCAGAAGCAAAAATAAAAGTACGCCAGCCGCTTTCAGGACTTGTTGTTCCTACAGAATTTTCTGCAACACTTAATGAAATTATTGCAAACCGTGTGAATGTTAAAAAAGTTACTTCTCATGGCGAAGAAACATGGCCAGAGGGAGATGAATGGATTGGAAAGAAAGGAGTACTAAGCCTGAATACAAAATTAACAGCCAAACTTAAAGACGAAGGTGCATTACGAGAGCTTACCAGACAAATTAATGCTCTAAGAAAGAAACAAGGCTTTACGATTCAAGATACCGTAACGCTTTGGTGTAAGACATCTTCCGAAACGCTTACTCGGGTGCTAGATAAATACGCCGACGAATTAAAGAAAGCAGTTCTTGCAAAAGATATTGTAGCAGGCGAAGGCACGGAAGAGCTTTCTATAGACGGTGAGGTGATATTTGTGGCATTGAAGCATTAAATTTGCAATGTTTATAAATTTCTAATTTCTAATTACACTAATTTCTAATCAAATCCCAATGATCTAAATCCTAAGGACTAGAACAACTGTTCATTGGTGTTTGTTTATTTTTTAGATTAATTAGTAATTAGAGCAATTAGAAATTTTTGCTCTGTATGGCTACCTATCTTGTTGAGGGGATAGTATTGAAATATTTTCCCTATCGCGATTACGATAGAATTTTTACCTTGTACACTAAAGAACATGGCAAGATAGATGCTATTGGAAGGGGGATAGGAAAAATTCTTTCAAAACTGGTGGGGCATCTTCAGCCAGTTACTATGTCTCGATGTATGCTTGCAGAAGGCCGGCGTTGGGATGTGCTTACTCAGGCAAAGGCGCTGCATACATATCCGGTGCTTCATCAAAATATAGAGGCATTGGCGCTTGCTGGCGTTGCAATAGAAGCTGTTGACAGGCTTACAAAAACCGGACAAGAGGAACCACTGGTATATTTAGCTCTGGATGAACTTTTTAAAAAACTTAATTCTAAGCACCACCAACACGGAACTCTTATTTACCATTTTTTGTGGCAGCTTATGACGACGTTGGGGTTTGCTCCGCTTGTGCAGAATTGTATTTCATGTAAAAAATCGCTAGAAGAAACCGTAAACGAGACTCCGTATTTCCATTTTCAGGAGGGTGGATTTGTGTGTTCTTCGTGTGCAGTCGAAGGGAATTTTGTGTGGCCGGTTACTCCGACTGCTCTTCATAAGCTTAATCACTACGGCAAAGAATCGTTGGCTGTTTCTAAGAGCCATGGTACACTATCTTCAGAAGAGAGAGGCTTAGCACGGTTGATTTTGCATTTTTATCAGCATGTTATTGGCGAAGATGCTCTCCCTAAAAATTTACTTTTTTATCGTTCTATTTATTTATCTCACCAACCGAGTGCACAAGAAAAATGAGCAGAAAAGGTGTAGATTATTAGAAAGATCGTATTGATATGTCAAAGAAAAAAGAAAAAAAAGATTCATCTTCTAAAGATTCAGAAGACGAAAACAAAAAAGAGAAAAAAACTAAAAAATCCGCTGCACAAGAAGAGAAAGAGATGGATCAACTTGAAGATAAAACGCTCAGCGAAATTTACACCGAGTCAGATGGCGAGGAATCGGATTTAACCAAAATAGAAAGAGCACCAAGTGTTTGGCATGTTGTTATTGTGTGGCTGCTTGTTTTTGTTGTGCTAGCTATTGCGAGTTGGTTTTTATGGTCCTATGTCTTAAAAGAATCGGTGATAGATTTAAAACAAGTAAAACTTATTCCAGATACGAAAGTTGGTACCGATGTAACGATTGAATTCGAAGGCAACGAGGAAGTAGCCTCTGGAGAAGAGACGGTGTTTACCTTGGTGTATACCAACAACGAAACGGTTCTTATTCGCGATGTCGAGATAGTTGTTCGATACCCAGAGAATTTTATTTTCTTAGAAAGCGCTCCAGCAGACCCGGTTAATAGTTATAACACTTTATGGAAAATAGGTTCGTTAGATGTTGGAGAAACCCAACGACTCGAGATTACAGGTCAAATTTTAGGAGAAGTGGGGAACGCAAAGGAACTACAGGCCACTCTTTCTTATACGCCATTAAATTTTCATTCTCGATTTAGCGAACGCACAACACTTTCTTCTATTATTAAAGATTCAGTTATAGGAGTTGCTATAGAGGCGCCATTAAATATTATTAATGGCCAGGAAGTTGAATACACAGTTACCTATACAAATAAAAGTACTGCAGATATTAGTAATGTTGTTTTTAGGATAACACTACCAGAAGAATTTGAGTTAGTTGGTTTTGAGCCAGAACCAACAAGAGAAAAGGATTGGGAAATAGAAACATTACTGGCAGAAGAGGAAAAAAGCATTACTATTATTGGGGTAGTTTCTGGTGATAGAGAAGAAGCACACGAGGTTGTTGCTCAGGCTGGGATACTGCAAAACAATAGCTTTAAAGTTCAGACACAGCTTTCGCATATTGCAACATTTGTAACTCCAGAGGTAGATTTATTCCTCGACCAGAGTGCTGCCGAGAATGAATTATCTTTTGGTGGTGAGATTGCATTTACGCTAGGAGTTACCAATAAGAGCGATGTTCTCATGAAAGACGGAGTATTGTCGGTTGTTTTAACAGATACAGAAGGGGTTATAGATGCCGAAACATTCCGATTCCCTCGAGCTGTTCCCCGAGTAGAAGAAGAAGGCGATACCCTTACACTTATTTGGGAGGAAAGAGATATAGAGGCATTAGGGACTTTCGAACCAGAA
>JABIPD010000101.1 GCA_018698735.1 Candidatus Jacksonbacteria bacterium
CCTCCCTCTACAATACTTATGCATAATCGCTCGGAATAGCTCTTTATCACCCGTCGGGTATTATCGACAGAAGCAGCATCTGCAACTACAATATGCGTACGTTTTATATGAGAATAATCCTGCGCAAGCAAGGAATCTAAAAGCCGGCCAATAAAATGCTCTTCGTTCTTTGCAGGGATTACGATTGTAAGATCTTTGTTGAGTTTTGCGCTCATAGCGTAGGATAAGTATAGCGAAACCAAATCTTTTTGTCATCAAAACAAAGCCCTTGATTTTAAATTACATATCTGGTATAGTTGTTTTTGTTTACCACTAATAAAGCAAAGATATGTCACAAGATAATCTTATAAAACTCGAGTCCGAAGGCGACGAAAAGGGCGTAGGCAAAGGCCATATTATCTATTCTCGAAAGAATAAACGAACGCTTAAAGAACGTCTTAGACTTAAGAAACACAATCCTGTCGCCAGACTTCACACCTGGTATAAGGAAACGAAATAGTTTAACGAAGTAATCCCGAGAGGGGTTATTTTGTTTTTGGAGGGTGTAATGATATAATCGGAACGTATGAAAAAACAGACGCTTTACTCCTGGAATGTAAACGGCATTCGGGCAGCAGAAAAAAAAGGTATTATCGACTGGGTACAAAAAGCAAAGCCGAGTGTTTTGGCTATTCAAGAAACAAAAGCAGAGGCAGACCAGCTTTCAGATTCTTTAAGAAATATTCCTGGATATACATCTTATTTTAATGCCTCTAAAAAGCGAAAAGGCTATAGTGGAACAGCTATCTACACCAAAGAAGAACCCGTAGATATACAAACTGGAATGGGCCGGCCCAAATTTGACCAAGAAGGAAGATTAATTACTGCGTATTATAAAAATTTTGTGTTAGTAAACTGCTATTTCCCAAATGGAGGGATGGGACCAGAAAGATTACAGTTTAAAATGGAATACTACGATGCTTTCTTAAAATATATAAATTCTCTTCGTAAAAAAGGAAACAAAATTATTTTTTGTGGGGATGTTAATACCGCGCACACAGAGGTAGATTTAGCTCGCCCAAAAGAGAACCAAAAGAACACCGGGTTTTTACCAGAAGAAAGGGCATGGTTAGATAAAGTAGTTAAAAATAATTGGCTAGATACGTTTCGGCATTTTTATCCCAACAAAAAAGACGCTTATAGCTATTGGGATATGAAATCGAGAGCCCGAGACCGTAATGTTGGTTGGCGGATAGATTACTTTTTTGCAGATAAGGAGCTGACAAAAAATCTGACTGGAGCAAAAATTCACTCTAAAGTCCTCGGCTCTGACCATTGCCCTGTTTCGATAGAAATAAACCTTTAATAACAAACAAAAAACAGGCCACTACGGCCTGTTTTTTGTTTAGGTCTATGAACAAATAGCCTTTAACGATTATGCTTCAACCTCATGAAGCGGTGCCCATCTTTCTGTGCTTTCCAAAGCTCTGTTAAACCAAGCTCTTCTGCAATCTTCATTCCTTCTTCTTTATCGCCTGCTTTAAATAACTCATGCATATCTACAAATCTATCAAAGTTTTCTGCGGTTACGCCCTCTGCTTTAGGGCTGTCGGCTGCTGCCTCTACCCAGGCTTCGTAATCTCTATTATCTAATGCTGCCATCATTTCTTCGTGGCCTTCTTTGCTAAATTTCATTTTATGAAACGTTCGTTCTCCGCCAAGCCCAATTCCAAGCTCTTTGCGTAATGCTTTTACTTCTTCCCAATTGCCTTCTTCCATAAGCGCATGAAGCTGTGTAAATTCACTAAAATTCTCCTCGGTAACTTTTTTTGCGAACGGAGCTTCTCCTACGGCCTCTACCCAGGCGGTATAATCACCAGCCTCTACAGCCGCGCGAGCTTGTTCGTGATTTTCGTAATTCTGATGATGCCCACCCTTAAAGAACGAAACTTTATCGCCAAACCCGCCACCATTTCTTGCTGCGAATGTTGAGCCAACACCTGCCGTAAGCGCAAGTGCTAAAATTGCGAGCGCTGCAATTGTTTTATGTTGAGATTTCTTTGGTGTATTCATATATATTGTATTATTAATTAAATTGTAACGGAGTAGCTATCCTCGCTTGTTCATACGCGCCCCTTAAAACTTTCTTTCATTATCGAATAATCTGCATATGCATTCCTGCCTTCTGAAAACGAGTATCTATCATCCACGGCATTACATGATACGCCTCGAACGTAAACTCGTTTAATCTATCGCCAAGCATTCGGACTTTATTGCCTCTCTGAATTATGAGCGGAAACGAGTCTGGAATAGTATATTCACCAAGCACCTGCCATTCCTGGCGAGAGAAATCTTCTAGCAAAAACAATCCTTCTTGGTCTACCGAGACTATTACGCCACTTAATCTTCCTTTCTCCGGATTCCAAATGCTGGCTCTGCGGTTTCCTATCTGGCTATACACTGGAACGTTTTGCAGCAATACATCGTCTATTGCTACCCCTGCTCCAATATTATATAAAAACGTCCCTACTATTCCGCTTATTAAAATCCCGCCGGCAATTAACAAAACTGGCGAATACTTGTAGCCTTTTTTAGTGTGTTTAAGATTATGTTGAATAAGCAGCGCAAACAGAAGGATCAATATAATCCAGAAATATGGCAGCGTTGCAATAATAAGCCCGATTGCCCCGCCGTTTAATAACGAATACAAATCCCAATCGTTATTTATAAGCATGGAGAGCATTACCGCAAAAGCCAGGCTGCCAACAAAAACCGACACTACCCCAAGCACCCACACACAGCAATCTTTTACCAAAAACTGCCATCGCGGTTTGGGGGTAATGTGGTCTTTTTTTATCTCTTTCAATACGTCTTCTGAAAGCGTCATAGTTAAAATGTTATCTCGTGCTTGTCGAGTTCCTTTTTAAAATTCTTTTTTGCGCGGTTAAGCAAGGTCGATACGGTTCCCACTGGCTTCTTTAAAATATCCGAAATCTCGTTGTAGTCTTTTTCTTCTAAATACCTCAACACCAACACCTCTTTATATTTTATATCCATCTTCTCTAATATAGTATAAATATTCTTTTGTAAATATTCGGTGTCTACTGCCTTCTTTGTATCTAAATCAGATGCCATTTTCTCTAAAATGATTTCTGCTGCCTCGCCACCAAAACTTTGTGGCCGGGAACTTTTTTTTCTAAAGGTGCTTATTACCTCGTTTCTGGTAATACGATATATCCACGAAGAAAATTTCAGAGAGGTGTCGAAGTCGTTTAAATTTTGATACACCTTTATATACACTTCTTGCAACACATCTTCTGCCTCTTCTGTTGAGGCATTCGAAATACGTTTAATATAGCGCATGAGTTTTTCTTCGTAATTACGCATCAAACATAAAAAATACTGATTGTCTTGCAACGTCAGTTTTACAAGTTCCTCATCTGTTTTACCTTCGCAGGCTTTTTTATTCATAGAAGAGCGCAACGTGCTCTGAGGGTATCTTTATCTATACGCAGTGTAGCGCTGATTTATTTCATGCACAAATAAAATAATGGAAACATATTAACATGATTCCATTATTTTTTATTTATTACACAGCCAAAACAGTAATAAAAATTCCTGTAATAGCAATTAACCAGCCTATGGTATATAGCAGCAACGATACTGCCTCTTTTTTATTTCCATCAAGATACCAAAGAATTGGTTTTCCAAAAACAACCACCCCCATAACAGCCGCAGAGGTAACAAACAGCGACAAAAATGTAATCGCGCTTAGAATGCCTCCCATCTCTCCAAATAACCTGTCTCCGTTTCTCATGATAAGAGCAATAAACGAAATATATACAACTGCAATTACGGCATGCAGTAGGCCTTTTGTAAGAATTGTTTGATTCTTCATATAACTATTCTTTAATAACGATTTCTAATTTTTTTAAGAGTGATACTGCCTCAGGTAAAGAAAACTGTGCGCCTTTGGTTTTATTATTCATTAAATTAATAGCATAGTTTTTTGCGCCAACAAAATTCACCTTCTCTAAATTCGCATGATGAAACAACGTATCTTCGCAATCGGTATCAACAAAGCTCGATTCTTTTAAATCTGATTCTATAAACATAGATTCTTTTAGCTGGCATTCTTTAAATACTGTTTTGCGCATTTTAAGATTAGAAAAATTACAGTCCTCTACCAAAGAATCGTTAAATGATAATTGCAAAAAGGATTGGCTACATTTGGTAAAATCTACACCTATCAATTTAGATTTCTTAAATGTAACATCTCTAAACTCGACATCTACCACTTTTGTTAAACTAAAATTACAGCTATCGAATGTGCATTCAATAAATTGAGAACCCTTAAGCTGGGAATCAGAAAAGTCACATTTCTTGAAAACACATTTTTCAAAAAACTTTTTCTTTAATTCTTTCTTCGAGAAATCGACGTCTGTAAACTTCTCTTCTTCGAATGACTCTTGTGTTAAATCTTGCATAGCGATCCATTTTTACTAAGAAATGTCATTCTGAGAATTGAGCCAGGCGAATGCCGAAGAATCTTCCTTACAGGTCATATATTGAAGATCCTTCGCTAATCACTCAGGATGACATTTTTATGTAACTGAGATAAGACCAAAATTTTCTTAGAACTGATAAGTCCGGAATGACGAAAAATAGTCTTTTTTCTTAAATGGCTCATCTCGTGAGACATTTATTTTATCACTACTTATTACGAATTTTAATATACCAAAGCGCGAGTAACGCACCGATAGCATCTGCTACTAAATCAAGCGAGGTATTTATATATCCCCCTACTCCTGTCTCTGGCAATATCACCGTTAAAGTAAATTCTACAATCTCGTTAAAAGCACCTACTCCTAATCCAGCCATAACCACCACAATCCCTAACCGTACCCACCCCAGTTTTCCCTCTTTCAACAGCGGCTTCAACAGCACATACATTAAATATGTTGCTACCCCAAATCCTATTATATGCACCAGTTGATCGTATCTAAAAATATTATACGATTCGGAAAAAGTCACCAGCATGGTTTCGTACAATTTTACTCCATTCAAAAATATCCCACCGCCTGCTACATGCATAAACGCCCAAATGCTTAATCCCCATAATACATCTAATGGATAGGTTACCTTTTTATCGCTTAGCAATAGGACAATAAAAAAGAAGATAACAACGCCAACATAAATAAGGAATTCGTTGTTATGTTGCTGAATAAAGAAGCCTGTAAATAAGCTCAAGACAGCTGCGTTAACAATTACTAATGGCCAAAGTTTTTTACGGATAAACATATATTCGATTTTTATTATTGAATCTATTCTTTTAATAGCATTATGACACCCAATTACCCAAAATATAAGCCTCTGCTCCGATCGGTTTTCCTTGAGAGCCAAATAAAATAACCCTTTCTTTATCCGCGACATATTTTCTTGATTCATCTTCCGCAATAACCGTCCCAGCTTCTATGGTCTGAAAATCTGCAAACGTCTGTGTTAGTTCAAATTCCTCAGATGTCACCTTTTGAACATCATCAACATGCAATGCTTTTTGTGCAACCCTCCCCATGGGAATAATACTTTCTATGCAATTATAGTATTGTAAAAATTGAAGTATTGAATTGTAAGCTAAATCAGTATTTTTCTCGCTTTCTCCGGAATATCCACATTCCAAACAAATTCCAATTGTATTTTTTCTCTTCATGTATCCATCTGTTCCTCCGGGCTCTATTTTATTAAATCCTGTGGCAACAATAGTAAAATCCATATTACTAACGACCTCTGCGCCATTATCTGTAATAGCAAAAGGAGTTGTCTCCTTATTATTACTCGCATGGATATCTAATAATGCATCGCACTCGTCTAAAAGAGACATTAACTCTATAGCTCTTTTTTCTTCATACGTCTCGCCAGATTGGTCGTCAAAAAAACATCTATTTAAATTCTTATCCACAAACCGAACATTCTTTTTTACTGCTTCTGGGTTTGCAAAAACAAAATAAACAGCACCTCTCGTTAGTTCTATATTCTTCAAAATTTTCTCCACAGCAAAAACTCCAGCTTTTTCGTTGCCGTGTACACCACAAAATACGGCCAACGTTTTGCCTGTATTCCCTGAATCTTTTTTTATTATAGAATCCATATTTTAAATCTCTATATCGCTACCTGTATAACCATAAACCAAAGTTGACTAAATATCAATTATTCATTAGAATAGCATGCTATTTGATGCAAGCATGTTCTTAATAGAAGACTGTGCTAAGCATCTAGAACCCTAGCAATGAATGGAGATCCTCATGGAGATGGAACAGATAAGAACACTGCTCGCGGAAGCTGAAGACGACGACTGTACAGCGAAGCGGCGAGAAGAGATACTACAAGAACTC
>JABIPD010000095.1 GCA_018698735.1 Candidatus Jacksonbacteria bacterium
GTAGAACAAGAAGATATTTTGTCGCTGGTAGAAGACATGTTTATAAAGGTTATTAAAGAATTATATCCAGATAAAAAGTTTTCAAACGAGCCATGGCCACGCTACGATTACGACGAAGTTATGTTGAAATATGGTATAGACAAACCAGACATGCGTTTTAAAGACGACATGGTAATAGAAGATATCTCGGAGATGGTAAAAGACTCTGGATTTGAGGTGTTTGCTAAAACAGTTACAAACGGAGGCGTGGTTAGAATGGTAAAAGCCGAAAGTTCCGACAGTAAACAGGTGTTGTCGAGAAGCCAGATAGATAAGCTTACTGAGGTAGCAGCGGAAGAGGGCGCAAAAGGGCTTGCGTATATTGTGGTAGAAAAAGATGGGCTTAAATCTCCAATCATAAAATTTATCGGCGAAGAATTAGCGCAAGAGCTTGTAAAAAAAGCAGAGGCAAAAGAAGGCGATATTTTATTCTTTGCAGCAGACAAAGAACACGAGGCCGCAACTATTTTAGGTGCAGTTCGAATAGCGTTGTTGCATATGTTGGGGATTTATGAGAAAGCAGATCCAAACGAACTCGCCTTTGGGTTTGTGGTGAACTTTCCATTATTCGAGCAAGACAACGAAGCAGGCGTCTATGCGCCAAGCCATCACATGTTTACCATGCCGAGGCCAGAAGACGTGAAGTTGTTAGACAAAGAGCCGCTTAAAGCAAAATCTTTACAGCACGATATTATTTGTAACGGTTATGAAGTTGGTGGCGGAAGTATTAGAATTCACGATCAAAAATTACAGCAAAAAATATTCGATTTAATAGGGTTTACCAAAGAGGCAGCAAAAGAATTCGAGCATATGCTGCATGCCTTTGAATTTGGGGTACCACCTCATGGTGGAATAGCACCAGGAATAGATAGATTGGTAATGATACTGCAAAACGAAGAATCCATCCGAGATGTAATGGCGTTCCCTAAAAACCAGAAAGCAGAAGACCCAATGATGGAAACTCCAACCAAGGTAACAGAGGAGCAGTTACGGGAAGTCCACATTGCACTACGAAAAGAAGATTAATCAATACACTTTAATAATTTCTATGAGTCCTGAAAGACCGCGAGGCCACTTCCCAGAAGGGGACGATTCTCGTAGAAAATTTTCTACTAAAGATTCAGAAGGTTTGCCAGAGGCAAGAAATAGAAATTCTGCACTTATACTGATCGAAGCTGGAGATGCCGAAAAAGTTGTGGAGAATCTTGATGAGTTTGATGGAATAGATTCAGAGGTTGCAATCGAATTGATTAACGCGGGCACTTCAATAGCAGAGAAAGTTGCGGAGAATCTAGATGAATTTAGTAGATTAAATACAGAAGTTGCCCTTGCTCTGATTAATGCAGGATTTGCGACGAAAGTTGGATATGGAATAAAGAGCTTCGAAAAATTGAATGCTGAGGTTGCGCTGGGGTTGATCGAAGTAGGTCTTGCAAGAAGAGTTGGATGGAACATGAACAAATTTGATGGATTAAATTCACCGGTAGCAGCAGGACTCATTAAGAAAGGCCATGCCATAGAAGTTGTACAAGAAATGCATCGGTTTCATAATTTGAATGTAGAGGTTGCTACCCTCCTTATGGAAGGAGAGGAAGGAAGTCAGAGAAGTGTTGTCGATAATATTGATAGCTTTGAAGATTTGGATGTTTCGTTTGCAGACCTATTAATGGAAAAAGGATATGTGTGGGATGTCGCAAGAAATATAGATCGGTTCGAGGGATTAGAGAGGAGTAAAGTAGAAGGATATTTTGATCAAGAAGACGAGATAGATCAATTTGCTTTTGTTTTATATGCTCCAGGAGAAGTATCACTCCCCTACTCGCTTGTGAAAGAAAAAGTAAGAAAGATGAGTGAAGAGTATGGAGTTGCTCGTATTGCAAAAAGAATTCTTGTCGAGCATGGAGGAGCGGAAGCTCTATCGGATAAGGATAATGAATCTATCATTCAGGTGGTAGAAAAAGAGGCAGAAGGAAAAGAGGCGGATAAATATCAAAGAGAGGTTGATGGAGAAATAAAAGATATATATGGGGAAGCAGTTCAATTTTATGTAGATAATTTAATCCATTCTTTAGTTCCTTCGCAAGATGATGTAAAAAGAGCGTATCATGAAATACAGGTGGATGTTCCAGTCAGAGATAGGGTATTACTTAACGACATTCATAATCGAGGAGAAGCCTTTTCTTCAAGACTAGAGATGTTTTTTAAACAGCATCTTGTGTATGCCTGTTTTGGGGAAATACAAAAGAATCTTGAAAGTCATGGTCCAAAGAATGTAATGGACAGAGAGGAGTATACTTCTCTTAAAGAAACGATTGAAGAAATAGAGCGGATTGGATTTGATGAATTTATTGCTACAGCCTCAGAAAGCGAAACGAAAGAGTTTTTGTTTTTGTGCATGTTGATATTTGCAGAAAAAGGTTGGGATGATGTCTTTGGCGGAGAGAACTGGGGCTTAATCGCTCAAACAGCATTGTGGGGATGGAATGGCTTTTTGGACAGAGAGGTATTTATAGATAGAGTGTTTGATTTACAACACAACAGCGGAACAATTTTTGATAAAAGGAAAGAACGTGTGAAAGTGCAAAGAGGTCCACTTAAGTCTTTTCTTGATTTCAAGCTGACGGCGCAGGGGGTGTCGGACTGGGAAGAAAAAATACAAGAAGACTCCAATATTTCGGATGATTTAAGGGCGCAACTACTCAGTAGGTTAGAAACAGCTAAGAGGTTGGCTAAATATAAAGATCAGATAATTACTACAAGCGACGATCAAGCGAAAAGGGCTTCCGAGCAACATGAAATTCCTGAATGATATCGTATCTATGAGACTCTCAGCACTTCAAAAGTTTATCCTAAAGCAGTGTTTTATAACCGGAGGGAGAGTTGGGCGTGCGCCATTTAACTATTATTTCGAAAAACGAAAGCTTAAACATCCACAAAAAGTGTTAACCAAAAGTTTTGAATCTCTTATAGACAGGGGTTTGTTGCGTGGGTTTGGCAAGCGCACCCCACGGAAGTGGTTTATAGAAAGTGTTTCGTTAACGCCGCAAGGAAAAAAGGAGGCGTGGAAGGTTCTAGAAGAACAACAAATGAAATTGATAAAATAAAGAGACGATGTCTGCACGCTGCAGTCCATCGTCAAGGTTCGAAACATTGTAGTCAGGA
>JABIPD010000096.1 GCA_018698735.1 Candidatus Jacksonbacteria bacterium
ATTACAGCTGTAGACTTAATGGAGGCTATAAAAGAATTGCCAGTCGCAGCCGTAATGATACATGCTCGAAGTTACGAAAAGCCTTTTGACGGTGAAGCGGATAATGAAATAATTAAGGCCATTAGACCATTAGTAAAAGGAAAATTAATAGCGAACGGAGGTGTGCACACTCCGGAAGACGCTGAAAAGCTCATGGAGGGAAGTGGCGCAGATGGAGTGGGGCTGGCTCGTGGGGTGTGGGGAAGTCCATGGCTCTTTAAGATGACGAAAGATTATTTAACAAATGGTTCGTATAAAGAGCCTGCGTGGGCGGATAAAATAAAAATAATTCTGAGGCATGCAGAATTAGCGCTAGAGGCTAAAGGCGAATATGGGATTATAGAGATGCGAAAACATTTCAGCCATTATATTAGGGGTTTTCCTGGAGCGAGTGCTGTTCGGCAAAAGCTCGTTCGGGTCTCTGCATTAAAAGATATAAAGAGTATTTTAGATTCGTCATTCTGAACGAAGGCCCTGCTGAGTGAAGAATCTCTTCAGAAATAGAGAGAAAATAAACGGCTCACCACGTGAGCCGTTTATTTTTTTAACGAAAAAGGCTCACGCATCAGTTCAACTGTGGGCTCGCACTCCTTTCTGTTTAATTAGCTAAATTAAGTAAATACACATGGATTCCGACTCCCTCCAGAGGCGGGCAGGCGGGGGCCCCATCACAAGGAGGGGGCACGAGGAATGACAAAAAAAAGAACTCCCGGTGGTTCAAGGGCAACCACCGGGAACATTAGCTATTCGCGTATCATGCAGTCATGGCATGAATCACACATAGGCCGTATTACTTGCAGAATGTCGGTTTCAGGGAAGTACGCTGCGTTAACTCCAATCTCCTTGGCAATGCGAGTCGTGTCTTCTTCGCACTGGGTAGCAAGAAGTTCCATCGGTTTTGCTATGTCAACTCCATGCTTGCAGCTGTTCACCACCATGGGGGCTGCAGACACAAAGTAGACGCTAGCAACATGATCTTTGATGCGCCCAACGTTTTCTCTTAACGTTGTTCCACGCATAAGAGTATCATCTATTAGCACCACATGTATGAGAGTTGACGTGAATGCCTTCCCAAGACTTGCGAGAAGAGCGTTATCAACCAGAATCGATTCAGATAGACTCTGAACGAGACGCTCAACGCGCTCTACAATACTGACGCGTTTGTCGTCGGTCTGAATCGTACTCAGTAGTCCTGTGAGATCAGCGTCTTCGAGGCATTCCCTTAGGACCTCGGTGATGCGAATTCTTAGAGTATCTAAATCGTCATCCTGGATGATGACTAGGACCTGTAGCAGTGAGTCTAGGTTTGCTGCCAGCTTTTTTCTTGCAACATCGGCTCGAGCGTCCTGAGTTGGTTGCATAAAGCTGCGTTCATCTTCTGGGTAGTCTGGATCCCGAATAAAGACACGAACGAATGGGTGTCCCCATTCTTCAGCTGCTTGCTCAGCAAACGGAAGGGCAGACGCTGGTAAGCCGACCACTATGGTATTTGGACGCTTGGGGACAAACAGTTGCGCGAGTTTTTTGCCGATTTCTCGGCGAATATCGCCAACAGTTCTTCCATCTCCAAATATTACCGAATCTGGTCGGGCGTAATAGAAGTACTCTATTACACAATGCTGCGTGTTCGCAGCACAGGGTGTTTGTCTGGTTTGGAGGCCATTGGTCCGGATAACCACGATTTGGCCAGGTAAAACAGGTCGTATATCCTGGGCTTGGAGATTCTCACGGTCCATCGAACGAGTCTCTGACGAAGCCACCCACCCTAGTCCGAGCCGACCATAAACGAGCGGATGGTATTTTCTTCCTTCGCAGGCAAGAATGAGAGTACCGTGAGTTGCAACGACCACCGAAATGGCTGCTTCGCCGTTCGTGAATTCGGTGATTTCTCTGATCGTGTATTCAACAGCCGCTGAGAGCGTTGAAACTGGAGCAAGAGAGATTAGTGCGACTATAACTTCGCTGTCCACATTGGAAGTGAAGGTATAGCCCCTTGCCTCAAGCAGAACTCGTAGTTGTCTGTATCCGGGGATGTTTCCGTTGTGCGATACTGCAAACGGACTTCCTTGAAAGTCTCCAGTGAGAGGGGATACTTCAGAAAGACTGGAGTTGTCCCCAGCAGTCGCATATCTGAGATGTGTGATACCTACTTCTACGTGTTCATTGTCTGCTCGGTCAATCCAAGTATCAAACAACTCTTTGTATTTACCGACTACAGCGTGGCGCTGGACTGTTGTCTGGTTAAATACCATGACGCCAGAACCTTCGCCGTTTCCTCTGTGCCTGATAGCTCCTGTCAGAAGTCGAAGAAACAGTAGGTTATCGCTAGTACCGATCACTCCTGCAATACCACAAGCCATGATGATTCCTCCTGTAAGAATGTACGAGTTGATCTGTGGTGAGAACTGAAGTCCTCGTGGATTGCTTTGTAAAAAACAATTCATGAAAGCTTCAGTATACCGCCCCCTAACCCCCTCCTACTCTAGGAGGGGGGACTGCAAAGGCCATTTAGGAAACATAGTGCAGGCAGTTATACATTAGGAGGGGGATAAATAAAAAATCGCAGGTTTGCCTACGATTTTTTCTTGGTTTCTTGTCCTGTGTCGGTGTCCCGTACTTCTACATTAAATTTGGATTCGATTTCTTTTCGTAATGTGTCGGCTGCTTTAAAATCTTTGCTGTCTCGAGCTTTTTGTCGCTCGTCAAGAAGGTCTTGGAGTTCTTTGTTCTCTTGTAGAGACGGGGTTAACCCCGTCTCTACGTTAAGACCAAGAATGCGGTCGACATCAGAAATCCAATCAACAACTTGTTTCCCAAAAAGTTTGTTTGTATTTATTTCTTTTATTGCCTCGAACATGATTCCAAGTGCTTTCGAAATATTCAAATCATCATTCAATGCCTGTATCATATCTTTTGTTGCTTGTTCTGTTATGCTCGAAGAGTCTTCATCTTTGCCTTGTGATTGATACAGCACCTCTTGAATGCGATTGATTGCTTCTTTCGATGCTTTTAAGGAATCTTCGGTAAAGTTAAGAGGCTGTCGATAGTGAGTAGAGATTAAAAGATAGCGAATAGCTTCTGGAGTATGGCCTTTGCCTAATACGTCCCGAAGCGTATGAAAATTTCCTAATGACTTAGACATTTTCTCGCCTTCTACCTGAAGATAGCCATTATGAAACCAAATATTAATAGGGGTTTCTTCTCCATAGCCTGCTACATTCTGTGCGATTTCGTCTTCATGATGCGGGAACTTAAGGTCTATTCCACCGGTATGAATATCAAAAGGCATTTCAAGCGTATCGTGGCTCATAGCAGAGCATTCTATATGCCAGCCTGGTCTGCCTGGAAGTTGATCTCCTTTTACCTCGAAATCCCATGAAGGCTCGCCATCTTTATGTTTTTTCCATAAAGCAAAATCTTGGGCAGATTCTTTTTCATACTGGTCGGCATCTATTCTTGCGCCATCTTTAAACCCTTCCATGTCGATGTTCGTCAAAACACCGTAGGTGTTTTTTGCTGAATATTTTTTTACATCAAAATAAATAGATCCATCTTTTACATACCCAAAGCCGTTTTCTATAATAGACACAATAAGCTTTTGCATTTCTGGAATGTACTCGCTTGCGCGGGTTATGGTGTCTGGTTCTACAATATTGAGAGTTCGGTAGTCTTCAAAAAAAGCTGCCTCATATTTTTCTCCAAATTTTTCTAGTGCCTCCATTGGGTCAGTATCTGGAA
The DNA here is from genome assembly GCA_018698735.1 of Candidatus Jacksonbacteria bacterium. Taxonomy (GTDB): domain Bacteria; phylum Patescibacteriota; class Patescibacteriia; order UBA9629; family GWA2-43-13; genus JABIPD01. Next base: position 3,778 of record JABIPD010000096.1, read on the forward strand.
ATTGCTTTTGCGAGCCAGCAATCATTTTGTCGTCTACATCGGTAATATTCATGACATGGTTTACGGAAAAGTCTTTGTAGGAAAGATATCGCTTTAAAAGATCGGCAGACAAAAGTGCTCGGAAATTTCCTATATGCGCGAAGTCGTAGACTGTCGGTCCGCAGGTATACATTCGGATTGTTTTGCCATCGAGAGGTTTTACTTCTTCTGTTTCTTTGGTTCTAGAATTGTAGAGCTTAAACATACAGAATCAACAATTAAAAAAGAGGGAATACCCCTCAATTGTAGCAGTGGCTTCAGATAGTGCAAGCTATTTTAGCCACTTTTTTCGTACAAAGAAAATAAGTATAGCCATAATTACAATGAATTCAATAAACATTACAATCCAGAAGCTGTTTTCGCTATTTATAAACGGCCTGCCTCCGTCTGCCCCCATACTAAACCAAGCTGCAACAAGCGTAAGCGAGAAGATAATAATTGAAAACATAGTAAGTGTTTTCATAATATCGTTCATTTGGTCGTTTTGGATTGATTCGTTGGTTTCGTGCAGCGCATTGATGGTTTCTCTATGGGTTTCTATTAAATCCCAAATTTGCTTGGTCTGCTCTATAAGATCTATGTAATATGGCGCCATTATAGAGGTTCTTAAATACGGCTTTTTTGTTTCGGTGAATTTTTTAAGAATGTTTTTGTGCGAGCCGAGCGTTCTTCTAAAATTAACAATGTTTCTTTTAACTCCTAACAATTCTCGTGCCATCTTTTTTTCTTTCTTACCATTAAATAAATGTTTTTCTATATCGCTAATGTCTTCGCTCATGTGGTCGAGCATTGGCAGACAATAGTCGAGAAGTTTTTTTATTATAATATAAAGCAGAACAGCCGATGTTTTGTTTTTTGGAGGTAGCGAGAAGGTTTTGTCGGTGTTTACAATGGTGTCCATGTCCATGAGCGGCTTAAGAAGGTTGTCGTGGACAGTGTAGAGAGTGTCTTTTGTAATAATAAAATCGACTTCAGCGGCTTCTATTGTTCTTGTTGATTTATTATATAAAGGGAAAAGCAATGCAATAAAAGCATAATTATCCGCAATATCAATTTTAGGATGCTGTGCTTTACCTCTGCAATCTTCGTAGTGAAGGGGGTGAAAATCACTTTTCGATTCTAACCAGGCAACTTCCTCTCTGCCGGTTTTTTTAATATTTATCCACTCGTGATTTTTTAGTTTGAGTTTTTTTATGTTTTTTTTCTGACTCATACATTTTATTGAACAAGCTTTATGTTGCTAGGGGAGAGCGGTGGTGCCTCGGAATTGGATTCCGAAAGAAGCGGAGCGTTTTCGGTTATAACTGCTTGCGGCCCTTCCCTTGACTCAAGGAATTTTTTTATATTTCTATGTTTTTCTAAATCTACTTTCTCTGTAGCAACTTCCTGCCTAAGAACAACAATAGCATTTGCTTCTACAAGCGAGAGATATACATTATTGTACAAGAAAATTACTAATCCGACAAAAATAATCCCCACAAAAGTCATAACAATCGCCCTGACATTTCGAAAAAAATTGTCGTTTAATTTTTGAATTCCACGAGAAATTTTGGGCGAACTTAATAAGTCCTCAACCATTGCTGGGTGTTTAGGAGCGGTTGATTCTTCTATGGGCTCCTTTTTAGGTTGTGCAGGGGGCTGTTGTTTCATAATCTTGAGAGTAAGTTGTCCAATACGATGTAGCTTGTAATTGAGCTTGGAATGGCGCGCTGGTGCTGTTTTGAGGAATGGACCGTATCGAGACATCTGAGAGTGAAATAAGGAATTGAGCGGTTTCTAGTTCTTTTATAAAGACCTGTATATCTGTGTAGTCACCTGCAAGAGAAAGCGACGCTTGAATTGGAACAAGTGAATTTTCAGAAGCTGTTGCCAGTGTGTTTTCTAGCGCTCCAAGAGAAAGTTGGAGAGAAAGATTGTTTTGTAAAGCAAGCGATTCTAGGTGGGTAATAAATTCAAGTTGTTTGTCTGGATTTATAAAAAGTGATTGTATGGCATTATAATCTTTTTCAACATTGGCTAGCTGGCAACGAACAATTCGAAAAAACTGTCCTTTTTCATAAAGTTTTTCGAGCTCGGTTCTTTGTTCTGTAATAGCACCATTCATAGCATTGATGTCTTTGATAACAGGAAGAAGAATTGCAAATGCAAAGAACCCTACAAGAAGGCAGATAATGGTAATTTGGACTGCAAGTCGTTTTCGGTTCGATGTCATAAGCGCTATTGTGCTGGAGCAATAGTTGTTCTATCTATTTCTATTGTGATAGAAAATGTTGTTTCCTCCGCACTAAGAATGTTCTGGATTGGTGAGGATATATTTTTTACAAAAGGTGATTTTTTTAGAGCCTCTTGAAAATTTAAAAAATGCTCGCGAGAAGGGGATATTCCGGAAAGTTGAATACTTGCAGCATTTTCTGTTGAGGTAATGGTGAACTCAGAAATTTCTATTTGGGCGGTTTTAGATTGCTCCAATTGTTGAATAACCGTTGACCACGAAGTAGTATTGTTAATTGCTCCTTGAGTTTGGGTAAAAAGACTATTTATGGCTATAATTTTTTGCTGAACCTTTGCGGCCGAAGTTGTTACCACCCTTGTTTGCTCTGATAATTCTTGTATTTTTTGCTGAAGAAGCATTTTTGCTAGCAGCAATGAATTCGAAGTAAGAAAAAGAACAATAAAAAGAAGAATAAAAAACTTTTTTAACAGCGTGTATGCTGTGTGGAGTTGTATTTCTCGTTTAAAGTAACGCGGAATAAGGTTGAGGGTAAGCATATCTATAATAATTTTTTCGGAAGCGGCATAACGTTTCTAAGTGCAAGGCCAATCGCAGTTGTGTAATGAGGCCTTTCGTGTGGAGGGATTGGGCACGGATGCGATAGCGAATGGTGAATATTAGTGAGTGGATCTCCGAGTTCGACTTTAATTTTTTGTTCTTTTGCAAGATATTCTGCGATTCCTGTGAGTTTAGATCCACCTCCAGTTAGGATTATTTTGCTTAGAGGAGTTTTAGATTGCCAATGTGACTGGTAATATTTTTCTATTTCTTCTATTCGAGACAAAAGATCGTGGCCCATGTTGAGTAAAATTGTTTTGTAGGCAGCTGGAATAGATTTTTCTGGGTGGAATCCGTGCGTTTTTCTAAGAGCCTCTATTTCTTGGGGTGATTTTTTTAAAGCAACAGATAACTGATCCGTAATGGTGTTTCCTGAAATAGGAGCACTTACAGCGAGTTGAACGGTGTTATTAAGAACAAGACTCATTCCAGATCTGCTTGCTCCAAGATCTACTACGATAACAGACGACTCTTTTTTAGGGAGCTTAAAAGGCACAAGCGCACGAGCAATAGCCACAGATTCTATTTCGAAAGCCTTGGGAATAAGATGCTGATTAGAAAAGAGCTTTGTGTACTGTGTTATAACAGAACGGGGGGCAGCACCAACCGCAACAGTAATAGCATTTGTGCTTGTTTGAGTTATTTGCCAGTCGTATGTAAGTTGTTCTGGAGGCACAGGAATATAGGCCTTCATTTCTTCTTTAATTTTAGGGTCAAGCGCCGCCCTGGTAAGTTCTTTTGGCGGGGGGATGGTAAAGGTTGAAAGATATGTTTCGGGCTCTGGAAGCGGGACAACTACCATTGGCTGATGAATACCTCCGCCTTGAAGAGATTGGCTCAGTTCTTCTATAAGTTCGCCAACAACCCTAGGTTTTTTTATGCCTCCTTTTACGATTGCGTCCTGTGGAATTTCCTGAGAATGAGCAGCTTTAATAATGGTAAGATTTTTACGGGTCTCAAGAGCAACGCCTTTTAATGTAGCGTCTGATATATCTATACCAATAGAAATTTTTCCTTTTTTATGAAACACAGAGAAATGATGCATTTAAATTTCTAATTGCACTAATTACTAATTAATCTAATCAAATCCCAATAAACAATACATGAAGGTCTTGGCAGTATTGTGTTTTGGTGCTTGATTAGAAATTAGGTTAATTAGATCAATTAGTAATTCTGAACCTTTTGTCTAGTATTAGTATACCATTGTTAGTTTGTTTCTTTCCATGAAATAATTTCGTAGTGGTCGGATGTAAGCGGGAAGTGAGGTGGCGGTGAGTAGAGTAAATTTGCATCATAAATAATATTTCTTGTCTGATAACCGCTTCCGTCGCTGTATGCAAATCCATATCTGTCGTTGGTTGCAAGCATTCCATAAAGAGTTATCGTAGATCTAGTATGATATGGATCGCATGCTTCTCGGTACGAATTGTTGTGCCAATAGGGTGGCCTGTAGTAGTATCTTCCTACTCTTTCGTTTTGAGCAATAAGGGCTGCATCTATTCTTAAATCATCCTCGCTATTCATTCCTGTGCTTATGCTTCCTTGCGAAATAAGCGCAATCGAATCTTGCCCGTCGTACGTTGTGTAGAGGAGGTCTTTGTTTATAATAATGTCTTTGTGCTGTCCTGGTGCTTCTGGGAACCTTCCAGCCGCGATTGTAATTCTTGCATTTGAAATTTGCCCGTCTACCCAAACGTGGTCTTCGGCAAATAGAAGGTTGTTCGAGGGGAATGGGTGTGTGCCTAAGAATGTCTCTCCTCCAGGTGCAATACTCCAGGTTCCCCAATTTTGCTGACCAGCGTTATTACATTTATTTGTTGGCGGTGACATGAGCGTATCTACTTGATACAAATCGAATGTGTCGTTTGTCTGAAGCACCATATGGTATCCGACTCCAGCTGAAGCTGCAAAATAAAGCCCATCGTTTTGTGCTAACGTTTTAAGGTTTGCAAGCGTCGAGGTGAGGCCATCGAAATCTATGGCAGGAACGCCTGTTGCTCTGCCGGCCTCAAATACATCTGGTCGAGCTGGAATGTTTTCTGGTGGAACTGGATCAACAGGCTCTTTGTGCGTGTGAACGCCATGTTCGTTATTTCCAGAGTGGTCTGGGTCGTTATATTCTTCTTTTGAGCTAGAGACAATGTTATGAGCCAGCCCGTCGAACCGAATACCATCGTTTGAGTGTATGTGTCCGAATACCTCGGTTCCTTCTCCAAAGCGCATTTTATCGTTGGCTGCGACTGCGTATTTTGAAAAAGAAGGAACCCCTAATTGGGTTTCTATTGTACTGTCTTTATTTGTTACTCCAGAAAGCGAGCCAGTTGATTGAATAACAACAATAGTAGATCCGACTGAGGGTTCAGCAATGGCTAAGCTAAACTGTCCTATAGTGTTTAAATCTTTGTCTTGAAAATTATGAATATAAGGGCCTGGTGAACCAGTTCCATCTTGGAAATCTTCAGGCGCATGTGCTAGATGCCAGCGGTAGTATTCGGTTCCAGATTCTGCGATTAAAAAAGCCTGTAGTTTTTGAGTTTCGTTGTGAGCACTTTGAATAAGCAATCGAGCCCAGCTTACTAATCCTCCAAGTAAAAAGATCGCAATTGCAGAAAATACAATTACATGAATAAGGAGGCTTCCTCGATTTTGTGCAAACAGCTTCATACTAAAAATTGTCTTTCAAATTTCTTAACATAACCTGCGTTGTGTACGTTCTTGGGGTAGTTGACTTCGAGCTTTCGAGTGGGCGTATAGCAGTTATTTTAACAAATCGAATGTCGGGAATGTTGACGGGCTCTTCGAGTGGGGGAGATGATCCGTTGTAGGTGTTGTCATAATATTTAAAAAGAGGATTGCTGCCATTTTGAATGCCATACATAACTGTGGTGGTGTTTTCGTTTTCCTCATTATATGTTGGTGGAGAACCAGTAGGTATGAGAGTAGATTTTTTGATAGCACCATTTTCGAGGAAGTATCTGATTCTTTGTTTTACGCCAACATTTTGAATGTCGGTATAGAATGTGAAAGCATTTGAGGTGGCTTCTGCAATTGGATATGCTCCTGTGCCAGAGTTTGATGCTGGACGAACCTCGTTAATAAAAGCAACAAGTAATTGCTGTGATTCTTGTTGGCTCGAAAAGGTGTTTGTTACCAGGCTATTAAGTGAAAATACATCTGATTGGAAGGTCAGAAAGAAAACAGAAATCAAAGCAAAAATTCCAATTGTTATTACAAGCTCGAGCATGGAAAATCCTTTGTGGAAAACGATTTTCATAGTTATTCGTTTGGAGACAGCTGAATAAGATGGCTGTTTTCCGGTTGGCTAAGGGTAATACTGTCTATTGCTGTTTGGTAGCCAGCATGGTCGACGGTAATGGTATATTCATCGAGAGATAATCCTTGGAAAAGAACTTGGCCAGGTGGCGAACAGGCAGAGGTAAAGGTAAAGGCTAGTTCTGCCAGATTTGGAGTATAGTTTGTGTTTTCTGTTGAAAAGAAAATGTTATATCGTATATAGCGATCTCCGTTATGTCCTGCGTGAATATTTTTGTCGGCAGTTGTATAGTAGGTGCCACTCGTTCCATCTGGTCCAACAAAATTCCATGTTAGCTGATCGTTATTTGAAGCAAGCTGATATGTAAGGCTATTATCACCAGTCTCTGTCGGTTGGTCTTGTGGTTCCCAAGAGAGTTGATAAAAATTACTTGCCGAGCCGGTGTCGAATGTGGAAGAAGTTATCTCTCCAGATTCAGCATATACTCCGAATGTTTGTAATAATGTTATCTCTCCAACGGGGTCGTTTATTTCCACATTTCCGTCTGAAGTGAAGAATTTTGTTTCGTCTGTGAAGATTTCTTGTCCACTGCCACCTTCCCATGATGTTTGTTGTAAAAATCCACGACCAGTGACAAGTGTTGTGCTTTCTTCTTCTTTTGTAATAATCACTGTGCTTTCGGCAAGTGGGAGAGAGGTTCCGCTGTCTTCAACGGTAATAAGAAGTGTGTTTGGGGTAAACGGCTCAAGAACCAATTGTACATTTTGTGTTGCATTTGGCGAAAGTGTGAAGGGTGATACGGGGAGAGATCCAGCTAATGCGTAGGTAGGTTCTATTGGCGTTGGCGTGTAGGTATCCCATTCCATATTAGCTAGGGACAAAAGGCCACTTGCATTTGTCTGTAGTGATTCTTGGTATTTATAAATAGGTGGATCTTCTGCTATCAGTTTTGACCCTTGAAGTGTGAAATCTATAAAAGGAACGGGCGTGCAGGTTGGTGTGACAGAAGAAATAGCCAGAGAGCTTAATTCGTCGATAGAGAAGCTAATATCGGTTACCGTTTGTTCTGCCACTGTTGCATGAGGTTTTAAGGGGTTTTCATGTTCCTCTGTCGATACGGTTTGATGGGTAGAGAATCCTGATTTTGTAACAGTTATTTCGTAGTTTTCTGTTCCTGGCGGGGTATCTACAATTTGTAGCGTGCCTTCGCTATTGCTTGTTTCGTCTATCGCAATAGCAGGGAATTCGTCGTTATTTTCTATGTGAATACTCGCTCCTTGTACGGGCTGGCCAAAAGAATCGATAACATGAACAAATAATGCACCATTGCTAGATGTTGTTTCTAGGTTTTTAGGTGCAGCAAAGCTGGTGAATGTAAGTGGCTGAAACGAAATGCAAGAGTTGCAGTCTATTTTCACCTCGACGAGTTTGTAGTCTGCTGGCGAAAGGTCGTTCGGGTCGCCATTAATTGTTCCATCAAAAGGGTCGTCTATGTTTCGGATGGTTGTTTCTAGTGTGAATGGGATTCCATCTCGTGTGAGCGTCTGGGTGTGAGGAATAAGGCCAACAGGGATTCCTGCTTGTATGCCAATGTCGCTGTAAGTCAGGTTGCGAATAATTTCTAATTGCTCGTTGGCAAGCGCAGTAGCGGCTATTTTTTGTTTTGAAATAATGCTAAGCCTCACAAGTCGTGTGAATACCGAGTACACTCCCACACTTACAATAATAAAAATCATGACGGCTATAACCGTCTCCATAAGGGTAAATCCATGTTTGTTTTTTCTATTGCTAGGCAGTATGCCGATTTCTTTTGGAGACGCCATATGAAAGGGATTGTTCCTAAAACTGTTGAGATAGGCTGTACATTGGCATGATAATGGCAACCGCCATCCCTCCGACTCCTACTCCGATAAGAACCATAAGTGCAGGTTCTAATATCGAAGGAAGGTTTTCCATTATTTGGCTTATTTCCTCCTCATAAAATTCGGCAAGCTCTTTTAGAACAGAATCGATGTTTCCGGTTTCCTCTCCAACATGAATGATTTCTCGGATGGTAGTTGGGTAAAGCTTGGGGAATTGTTTCATTATTTCTGATAGCAGCAGTCCTTTAGAAATGTCTCGCGTTAACTGTTTAATGCTATTGCTATAAAGGCTGTTGTTCAATGTGTCACCCGTGAGTTCCAATGCTTGAACAATGGGAAGGTTTGCAATTAACAATGAAGAAAAATTTCGAGCAAAACGAGCTATTTGAATTTTTTGAATAATACCGCCAATAATAGGAGAGGAAAGAAGCACGGTGTCGAGGATTTTTTTTCCTTTTGGTTTTTTGATAGCAAAAATAAAGAGAGCAATAACAGCAATAGCACCAACGCCAAAGAGAAGGCCATTTTGAATAATGGTTTCACTTATACCAATAAGAATACGTGTTGGCATTGGCAAAATAGCATTTGTCTCCGCAAAAATATCCGTAATTCGCGGAATAACAAAGATTATCATTCCAATACCAATAAAAATCATGATAAAAATGACGATAACTGGATAGGTGAGTGCGCCTTTTATTTTAGAGACAAGTTCGTGTTCTTTTTTTGTCTGTTGGGTAAGAACACTCAGTGTTTCCTCGAGTGTTCCAGAGGATTCACCGGCTCGAATCATACTAACAAATATCGCAGGAAACAGGTTTGGATATTTTTCAAGCGCATCTGAAAGATTGTCGCCTTTCTCGACAGCCGCACGAATATGTAAAAGAGCTGTTTTAAAATGTTTTTTCTTTGTTTGAGTAGCTAAAATATCGAGAGCTCGAGATAACGAAACCCCTCCACGAAGCATCATTCCTAAATGCTGGGTAAATAAAATTTTGTCCACCGCAGTAATACGTTGGAATCTATCTAAATATGATGCCTTTGGTTTCGATGTCTGTATTGGTTTGGGAGATTCTGAGGAGGTTTGTTTTTTGATCGGTTCTTTGATCATTGAGTAAAAGATCAAATTAAATAATCTTGATTACTATTTTTGAGCGAGGGCACTTTCAACTTTGGTAATAATTTCGTCCATGGTGAAGTTTGCTTTTACAAGATAGTCTGTTGCATTTAATTCTTTTCCTTTTTCTATGTCGCTTTCTTGCCCAAGGTTTGAAAGAATAATTACTTTTGTGTTTTTTACCTTTTCGTCTTGGCTTGCGCGGATTCTTTTTAACACTTCAAATCCATCTATGTCGGGCATTATAATATCGAGTAAAACAACATCGGGTTTTACTTCTGAAATAATTTTAATAGCCTCTGCTCCATCCATAGCGGCGGTGAGTTCGTAACCTGCACCTGAGAGTTTTTTTGAAGCAAGCTCTCTTAAGAATTTATCATCTTCTGCTATAACAACTTTTGCCCCTGCGGTGGTTGTTGTCTGTGTAGGCGTAGCCGTTGGTGTTGGTTGAGTTGGAATTTGTTGCAGTGGTGCAGCTACTGGCGCTGGCTGTGCTGGAGTTTGTTGCAATGGGGTGGCTATTGGAGCTGGTTGAGCTGGGACTTGTTGGAGTGGTGCTGTTGCAGCTTGAGGCGCAGCAGCTGTTTGAGCTCCAGGTTGACTAGCTGCCGGCTGAGCACCGCTTGTAAGCGCCTGAATTTTTTGGAGTACTTCGTCTGGTGTAAGGGTTGTTTTTATTAAGTATTCTTGTACGCCAATCTGGTTTAGCTGTGCTATTTCTGCTGGATCTCCAGAGTTAGAAATAGCGAGTACAGGAATATTTTTGAGAGTTTCATCTTGTTTTATTGTTTTTAAAACATCTATCCCTGCCATTTTAGGGAGAACTAAGTCGATAATTACAGCCGACGGCGGCTGAGCTTTTATTTTTTGAAGTCCATCTTCTCCGTCTTGTGCAACATCGGTTGAATAGCCTGCGCCATTAAGTTTTTTACGAAGAACTTCTACTAGAATTTGTTCGCTTTCAAGGAGAAGAAGTCGTGTTGGTTGATTTGTCATAGCATGCAAGGAAGAGGGGTGGGCTCTTGCGGTTAATAATATGTAAGTGTATCAGTTTCTTAGGCTCGTGAATACTTTTAAGATTGCTTGGGAAGAGGGATCGTTATGGTGAATGTAGTGCCATGTCCTTCTTCTGAAATATAACTCACCGTTCCGTGATGACGTTCTATAATACTTTTTACAATAAACAGGCCTAATCCCGATCCTTCGGTCTGAAGTTTTACAACATTTGCTGCCCGGAAAAACTTAGAGAAAATTTTGTCTTTTTGATCATCCGGAATCCCAACGCCAGTATCTGAAATTTGAAGAAAAATTTGATTCGGATCTGTGCTTGCTTTTATAATAACTTTGCCGCCAGCTGGGGTATATTTAAACGCATTATCGAGTACATTTTGAATAGCCATCCGAAGTTTTTCTGGATCTATAATGATTCTGGTTCCTTTAGGGATTTCATCGTAATACTCTAAAGATAAGCTTTTGTGTTGTGCCGCTGCTCTGTTTTCGAATAATAACGAGCCTAAATAATCAGAAGCAATCATGCTGGTAAAGCTATGCTTAAGGATGCCCTCTTCTATACGTGAGATATTAAGTAAATCATCTACTAATGCAATCATTCGTTCGTTGGATACAAAAGATTTTTCTATAAATTCTTTTTGCTCGCTGGTCAGTTGGCCTAAATCTCCGTTGCGGAACATTTCAAGTGTCCATTTAATAGCTGCGAGCGGGGTTCGGAGTTGGTGGCTTGCAACAGATACAAATTCGGATTTCATTTGGTCTACCATCTTTTCTTTTGTAATATCGTGAAGAACAATTAAATAGCCGGTTGGGACTTGGTTTTTTCCTGATTGGCCTCTTGTTGCAGTCAGCGAAACCTGGAGCGTTTGCGAGTAGGGCTGGTCGAGTACAACTTCTATGCCTTTTATTGGCTCGGCATCAGATTTCTTAAACGGTGGTAACGATTGCATTATTTTAAGAAGATTTTTCTGGAAAGAAGGGATGGTGTCTGGTGTTAGTCCAAGAATTTTTTCGATAGGAGTATCGCAAATTTCACTCGCACGAGGATTCATCATGGTTAACCGCTGTTGGTCGTCAAAAAACAAAAGCCCGTCAATAAGCGACTCAATAATCCCTTGAGTTTTGTCGTGCTCTTGGTGTATTTTTTTTGTAAATTCTATTCCGTTTATGCTGGTGGCTGTTGTATAGGCTATGGTTCCTAAGAGCTCTATGTCGCCTTTCTGAAGCGCAAATTCTTTTGCATTTGAGAGTGCAATAATGTAGCCATACACATTTCGTGAGAAGGTGATTGGCGTTGCAACCGCAGAATAGGTGTTGGTAAGTGTAAGGATGTTTTTTCCAAGTTTTTGAGAGTCGAGCACTATTGCATGTTGATTAAGCTTAAGTGCCTGAATTTCTGTCCGTAAATCTTTAAAGAGTTCTGTTGACACACCTTGGCTGTAAATAATTTCGTGGCTGTTTTCTATTTTGCGAGTAATTAAAATAGAGCTATATCCAAGGTGCTGCACCAGGCCCTGGCTGACAGCTTGAAAAATAGCATCGAGGTCGGTTGCTTGAGTAAGACTGCTAATGATGGATTGGAGAGCGCTTAGTCTGTGAAGAGTTGGTTGGCGTGATGGAGTTACCGGAGCAGCAGGGGCTGTTGCCATAGTAAATGAGGAGATTATTCTTTGCTTACGCGGAGGACTTCTTCGATAGTGGTAACGCCGCTTTTTGCCTTCATAAAGCCATCTTGAAGGATAGTTACCATTCCCTCTTGGACGGCAATTTTACGGAGTTCTTCAGTTGGTACGCGTTTCATTATGCTTTCTTTTATTTTTTCTGAGATAGCAAGTGCTTCGTATATTCCAATTCTGCCTCGGTAGCCGGAATCGTGACATTTTTTACAGCCAGTTCCTTTATAGAATAACAGGGAAGTGAGGTCGTCTTTATCCGAAAGGATAGCGCCTTGTTTTGCCATTACGCGCATGAGTTCGTCTAAATCAAATCTTTGTTCGAGCTGCTTAAGCGTATCTTTATTTATTTTGTAGCTAGAAATGCAATGAGGGCATATTTTGCGAACCAACCGCTGAGCAATAATAAGATTGGTTGTGGAGGTAATAAGAAATGGTTCTACTCCCATGTCGATGAGCCGTGGCAAAGTGGCAGACGCCTCGTTGGTATGAAGTGTTGAAAGCAATAGGTGGCCTGTCATTGCAGCGGTAACTGCTATTTCTGCTGTTTCTTTGTCTCTGATTTCTCCGACCATAATAATATCTGGGTCTTGCCGAAGAAGAGATCTTAAACCTGCTGCAAAGGTGAATTCTATTTTTGCATTTGTTTGACTTTGGTTAATGCGATCCATTCGGTATTCGATAGGGTCTTCTATTGTTGCAATATTTACCTCTGGTTTGTTTAAGGTGTTCATCATTGCGTATAATGTTGTTGTTTTACCAGACCCGGTTGGACCGGTTACAAGAATCATCCCATGTGGTTTGTCTACATTTGTTTTAACTATTTCAAGCTGAGATTCATTTAACCCCAAATCTGCTAAGCGAAGCCGTTGATTGCTTTCGTTTAAAAGCCGCATGACAATTTTTTCGCCATCGTAGATAGGGAGGATAGATACTCGGAACGATATTTTGTATTCTTTTGTTTCTACTTTAAATCTGCCATCTTGCGGCAGTCGGTGTTCGTCGAGCTTTAAGTTTGAAAGGATTTTAATGCGAGCAACTATTCCAGAATGGGCTGTTCTTGGAAGTTTCATAACCTCTCGAAGAACACCGTCTATGCGGTAGCGAATAATGGTTTCTTTTTCGCCTGGCTCTATATGAATATCTGAAGCACTTTCGAATATTGCATACTCTAGAAGCGTATTTACAATTCTAATAATAGGAACATCTTGAGCAAGTTCTTTAAGTGGCCGAGGGTGAGAACCCTCTTGCTCGGTTTTTTTGTCTGTAAGGTTTTCGAATGCAGACTCAATGTCTCTGTGATATTGCGCAAGTGCTGTCTCTAGAGCTGCGGGGCTTGTAAGGAAAATGTCGAGACGCTTATTAAGATGTTTTTCTAAAAAGTCGAATGTTTGAATATTTTCTGGGTCGGTTGTTGCTATGGATATACCTTTGTCTGTTTGATCGAATGCAATAAGGTCGTGGGTTCGAGCAATCGGCTCTGGTACAAGAAAAAGAATATCTTGCCGAATTGTTTGCTCGGAAAGATTGGTGTATTCAATATCGATGCCGTCTGCTATCGCCTGGTAGAGTGACTCTTCAGAAAGGAGTTTGTTTTCGAGTACGTAGTCTGCGAGAGATTTACCTTCTTTTTCGTACTGTTTTAAAATAGGATCAAGCTGCTTTTTGTCGAGGATATTTTGCTTGATCAGGACATGATATATTTGTTGGTTTGTGAACATATACCCCGGTATTATATCATAGGAACAAAAAAGTGAGTATAAAAATGAGGATTCTAAAGTGATCTGTACAAATTGTGAAAACGTGTTACCGTATAGCTACACTCAAATTATTTAGGCATATATGTCATTTTTGTTTGGGAAAAGGGGATTACCGTATAAAGAAAAGCCATATTTTTATCTTGTTGCAACAGTTCTTGTTGTCTCTTTTTTCGTAAATATAGCGCTGTTTTTGTGGGGCTGGAGTGTTGTGAAATCACTTGGCGACGTAATAGTTCCACTCCATAGAACCGTCTATTTCGGCATAGATTTCCTTGGTCAACCCTGGACGGTGTTAATGCTGCCAGCATTTGCTTTTGTGCTGTGGTGCGTGCATGCTGGTTTGGGGGTTTTCTTTGCCTCAAAAAATAGATTTTGGATGTATATGTTATGGGCTGCTTTCCCTTTTATTCAATTGTATATAACGCTCGGCACTTTTGTGATTATCCGGAATTTTTAACAAATTTCTATGATGGATATTATAAAAATATTTTCTGTTACAACAATTGCATTTATTGTAAGCATGCTTTTAACACCTCTGTG
>JABIPD010000098.1 GCA_018698735.1 Candidatus Jacksonbacteria bacterium
CTACGAATTCCATGACATTGACGAAGGAGTGTCAATTCGGGTATCCGACCATCACGACAACTGCCTGCTCCGCTTCGACTGCTTCGACTGCCGCCCAGTCTGGATCGTTTCTCCTCACAGAGAATTCCTTATCACGGACAGTGTTAGGTCTGCTGTCGACTGGGCCATCGAGCAAATAGAGCACAGCCTGGTGCTCTACCTCAGCCTCGCTGGCTACCCGACTCCTCACGGCCTCTCAGAGACATACACCAGGCCTGCGATCGAAAAGATCAAAGCAGCGGTCGCCGAAGTCTCCGCAGAAACAGAGCTCGAAGCAACAGGGTGAACGAACCAACGGGAGGGATGAGCACACGCGGTGCGCATCCCTTTCTCCACATCTAAAAACAATATGTCTAAAAAATTCCAACGCACAAAAGAAGACTTTACGTGCGAAAAATGCAATACAAAAGTTACAGGCACTGGCTACACCAACCATTGCCCACATTGTTTATGGAGCAAACACGTAGACATTAACCCTGGCGACCGTAATAACAATTGCCAAGGCGCGCTTCAGCCAACAGCCATAGAAACCAAAGGCGAAGAAACCATTATTACCCATACATGCACAAAATGCGGTACAATAAAGAAAAATAAAGCCGCAGAAAACGACAATTTCGAGGAAATTATTGCAATCTCTCAAAACAACTCACATGGCTAACGAAAGAGAGAACTTAAAACAATTTATATCAAAAAAATCTGATAAAACATTCTGGAATGTTTTTAGTATACTCACAAAACTATTCCCCGAAGCAGAGATTTATTTAGTAGGCGGAATGGTTAGGGATATAGCCCGCGGCGACGAAAGCGCCGATTACGATTTTGTTATAAAAGACGTTCCTACCAATACTATTCAAAAAAAGTTAAGTACCGTTGGGAAGGTAGAGCTAGTAGGAAAAACCTTCGGAGTATATAAATGGAAACCAGAAGGCGAAAAATTCCATGTCGATATCGCGCTCCCCCGCACCGATCATGCCTTCGGCACTGGCGGGTATAAAGATGTAGACGTGCAGTTCGACCATACGCTTCATATTCATAAAGATTTAGAACGCAGAGATTTTACCGTAAACGCGGTAGCGCTCCGTTTAAACGACGGCGAAATATTCGACCCGTACAATGGTTTAAAAGATATTCAAGAAAATATATTACGAGCTGTTGGCGACCCGCATACCAGATTTAAAGAAGACTATTCCAGATTGCTGCGCGGTATTCGATTTACGTGCCAACTGAATTTTTCTTTAGAACCAAAAACCTCGGAGGCACTTGTTCAATATATATTACGATTAAACGATACATTAGAAGACGGTACCTGGAAGGTGCCACGAGAGCTGGTAGCAAAAGAAATGCTAAAAGCCTTTGTAGCAAACCCGATTAAAGCTCTCGACAGCTACGATCGCTATGGAGCACTTAAATTATTGCTACCAGAAGTATGCGACATGAAAGGCTGCGAGCAGCCACCAAACTGGCATTCTGAAGGCGATGTATATGTTCACACCAAACTTGCGATATCGAATATTTTTTCTCAAGAATTCACCCACGAGTTTAATACCAGCTTCGAGGCATTATCTAAAGAAAAACCCAAAACAGCGGCGTTGGTTATTTTTGCAATTCTGTTTCACGATTTAGGCAAACCCCCAACCATGCAGACGCCAGAAAAAGACGGCACCGATCGTATTCGGTATAACAACCACGATTCTGTTGGTGCACAACTTGCTGGCGACATTTGCGAACGGCTTGCGCTTTCGGCGCCAGAAAAACATGGAATAAATTGTGGCGATTTAGTTTGGATTGTGAGGAATCATATGGTACATGTGATGGGCGAGATTACCGAAATGAAAAACACCACCATAGAAAAATATTTCTTTAACGACAACGTTCCTGGCGACGCGCTTATTATGACCATGTGGGCAGATGCTTCGGCAACTATCCAAGAAGAAACCAAAGGCCCAAGTTTTTCGGGCTATAACGCGCTTCTAAAAAAACTTGCAGAGGTTAGAATGTTTTTAGACGACAGAGACCGGCTACCAGAGGCATTATTAAACGGCAACGAAATTATGAAGGCGTTAAAGCTTCCTTCAAGCCCAGAATTAGGAACTATTATAGAGGCATTACGAGAAGAACAGCTTACCGGTAACATTTCTACCCCAGAAGAGGCCTTAGTTTTTATTAAAAAATATAAAACATAATATGGAATAAACTATCCCAGACCAGTTTGCAGACGAGCGACTAGATAAAGTCCTTACCGCGTTAGATAATTCCAAAACTCGTTCGCAATGGCAAAAAACAATAGAAGCAGAAGATGTTACGGTAAATAAAAAACCAGCAACAAAACACACCAAAGTACAAGCTGGCGATATTGTGTTTGTTCCTAAAGCCGACGAAATAATAAAAAACTTCCCAACGCCTACCTACAACCTCCTACAGGAAGAAGAAGATTATGTGATAGTAGAAAAACCATCTGGTATAGTAGTACACCCAGACGATCGCCATCCCAAGGGTAATACCTTAGTAGATGCCGTGCTAGCAGATTACCCTGAAATAGAAAGCATAGGAGAAGACCCAATCCGCCCAGGGATTGTTCATAGGCTCGACAAAGACGTTTCTGGGGTAATGGTTATTGCTAGAACTCAAGAAATGTTTAGTCACCTTAAAAATCAATTTAAAACCAGAGCCATTCATAAAGAATACACCGCTCTTCTCTACGGAATCCCCTCTATAAAAGAAGACGATATTACCTTCCCTATCGGAAGGTCTAAACGCACAGGAAAAATGGCAGCCAAAGGTGCAGTTGACGAAAAAACAAAATCAGCAAAAACACATTATAATATTGCTCAAGAATTTCCACCCAAATATTCGCTTGCAACCATAACTATTCTAACCGGCAGAACACATCAAATTCGAGTACACATGAATGCCCTTTCTCACCCGGTTGTGGGAGACGCGCTTTACACACAAAAAAAGTTCGCCGTACCAGAAGAGCTTAACAGAATATTCTTGCATGCAACCAAGCTTTCGTTTAAAGATTTAACAAACGAACGCAAAACTTTTATATCTCCACTACCCGAATCGCTTGAAACATTCCTTAAAAAGCTATAACCTTAAAAAAACAGACCCACTTCATTTTATGTCTAAAATTTTTACTCTTTCGGGGCCATCGCGATCTGGAAAAAACACCATCGCCCACAAGCTCCTAAAAAACAAAAGTTTAAATCTTTCAAGAGCCATTACCTGTACCACACGCGAACCAAGACCAGGAGAAAAAGACTCTGTTGATTATTATTTCCTTACCAACGAGGAATTCGACAAACTTATAGAGAAGGATGGTTTTGTTGAATGGGCAAATGTACACGATTATAGATACGGAACCAGCACATCGGAACTTGAATACCAAAAAAAACAAAACAAGAATATTTTAATGGTTATAGATGTTAAAGGCGCTCGAAGCGTAAAGAAAAAATACCCAGAGGCAACAACCATCTTTATCCAACCAAGTAATATAGACGAGCTTAAAACACGGATGAAAAAATCGAACTTTTCGGAACACGATATGGGAGTACGGCTGCGTACAGCCCTAAGCGAGATGAATGCATCCGACGAATTTAACCATGTTGTTATAAACAAAGAAGGCCACATTAAACAAGCAATCCAAAAGGTTGTAGAGATTGTACAATAGCTAACGTTAGCATATTCTTGACTAAACTACCCTTTCCTGTTATCCTGTTGGGGTATTTTTAATCACTGATAAGGCTTAAAACCTAGACACCCATATGGCTGATGAAAAGCAAAAAGACCCCAGTCACTCCGCTGAAGCTACGGACGGGGCAAGCGAGAAAAAAGCCGCTCCAAAGACAGAAGAAGCTGCAAAAGAAGATTCCAAGAAAGAGGCTCCTGCTGCAGACATTAAACCAAAAACACCCGCTAAAAAAGAGGCTAAACCAGCAGAAACAACTGCTGAAGGAAAAGAAGCGCCTGTTGAAGAGGCTGTTGTTGAGGATGCAAAAGCAGAAAAAGAACCCGAAGTATCTGCAGAACCTGCAAAAGAGGTGCTTTCGAATGCTACTCAATATAGTAAGATTGTTTCTGGAATGACCGTTCGTGTTCACCAAAAGATTAAAGACGTGAATTCTAAAGGCGAAGAAAAAGAACGTGTTCAGGTGTTTGAAGGAATGGTACTTGCGCAGAAACACGGTAACGAAGCTGGCGCTAGCATTACGGTCCGAAAGATTGCGAATGGCGTTGGTGTAGAAAAAATCTTCCCGTTAAACCTTCCTGCTATCGAAAAAATAGAAATTGTAAAACAGGCAGACATACGACAAGCTCGTCCTTATTTCTTAAGAGAACATAAGAAAAAGTTACGAGAAAAACGAGTAGAAGAAACCATTACCCCTACTTCGTAAATCCACATATAATGAAAACTGGCTATTCTATATTGCAGATAGTCATTTTTCATGTAAGAATACTGAGACAAGATTAAAAATTTGAAAGGAGACGCAACGCGTAAAATTCTTTTTTACAAAGTAAAATGCTCTCATTTTACTTTGAAGAGGAGGAGCAGGCTCAAGGCGAAGTATTCTTTTTCATAAAAAGGATACGAGACCTAGGGCCTTGCTCCAACGAGCCGAGGTGGCGGAACTGGTAGACGCGCTAGGTTGAGGGCCTAGTCCTCTTTTTTGAGGGTGGAGGTTCAAGTCCTCTTCTCGGCACCAATACATTGCACAAAAAACTATCTATGGACGGTTAGCTCAGCTGGTTAGAGCATCTCGTTTACACCGAGAGGGCCGCAGGTTCGAATCCTGCACCGTCTACAGATAGTTTTTTTTGTTTCCCTTAAACTACTTGCCAAATAGTAGTTTAGTTGATTAACTACGCAGTTCGGACCTCACCATCCAACACGATAAGGAGCTCTCCGTGAACCTATTACAAGACTCTTTCCGTCCGGCCATGGGAATGTTCATCTTCGCCTTCTGGTTCTCGTACATGGAATGCCAAGCAGAAGGCAAAGCTGGCTGGGCCGGTAACTTCCCAACATGGCGACTAAACTCCGGGCCAATATCATTCCTATACAGCCTACTCGCAGGCTCCGGAAAACCGCTCACGGGATACCATTTGGGTGTGTCCTTCAACCAGGCACTTCCGATAGCAGCCCTACCCTTTTTCTTTGGACTGCCATTCTCGTGGGGGCGATTCTTTCTCCACGTCGCCTATTTCGTTGAATTTTCGATACTCCAGGACCTCGTTTGGTTTATTATCAATCCCCATTATGGGATTAGCAAATTCACCAAACCAAATGTTGAGTGGTACTCCACCCAACGGTGGATACTATGGCTTCCGTCCTGTTACTGGGTAGGAACCGCTGTATGCATACTCTTTTCAATGCTCAGCAAGTTTCTTGGTGAAACTCACGCAGTAACAAGGAATCTGGAAGTCATCGCCTGGTATCCAGGCTTCTTGTTTGCCTTAATAGTGCTGGTCGGACTTTTCAGACTCATCGCCCCACTGCTTGAACGGCTCTTTACCCGCA
>JABIPD010000078.1 GCA_018698735.1 Candidatus Jacksonbacteria bacterium
CTAATTACACTTGAAGAAGAAAAAAAAAATAAGTTGCCAGAAGGCAAAAAGAGAGTGGATGCAATGAAAAAGAAGTTGAAAGCACAAAAAGAAAAACGACCGTGTTGGTATCAATTCCTTGATAGTCTCGAAATTTTGAATACCAAGTCAAGGGCCTGGCAGGATAAAAATGTTGCGAGGCGTTTTTGTACGATTTTTTTATTTACAGGACGAAAATTAATTGAAAATTTTAAGAATTTACTGTTGGGACGATCCGAGGAAGACACAACACGGGACGACGAAGATACTGACTCCGATGACGAGGCGGAAGAAATTGCTAAGAAAATTGGAGAAGGATTTGCATCGAATTTTGATTTCGCAAACCACCAAAATGAAAAATTTGACAAATTAATACCAAAGTACGAAAAGTTTATTGAAGACAACCTGAAACTCATAAATATATGGAATACTGGTGTAAGATGGGTAATAGATATATTGGATAACCCGTGTGAGGTCACCAAGGAAGACGAGGATGTTGGATGGAAAGACGAATTAAAAGACGTATTGACTTTATCTTTTATTAATTATTGGAAAAAAGTAGATAGTCTTTGCGAAGGAGAAATCGAAGATTATCCAAAAGTGACTGAAGAAATTAAAAAAATAATAAATAAAGATGATGGTGCTAAATCGGCCAATTATCTATTTAAAAAAGAACAAGAAGAAAGAAGAAGAAGAAGAGAATTAAAAGAAGAAGAAGAAGAAGCATCAGAAGAAGAAGAAGAAAGCAAAAATCAGCGTTCTATTGATGCCACGGAACCTTCATTAAACCAACAAGAAACCAAAGACATAGATGATGATGTTAAAGTAACAGGAGTGATAACATTAGATGATCGTTTAAGGACAGGCGCAGAAAGAGCTACTGTCATTGATGGTGGAAAAAAAACACGGAAAAAAAAGATGCATCGTACAAAAAGAAGTAATCGCAAAACCAAACGCAAAAAACGCAAAACCAAACGCAGAACCAAGCGCAAAACCAAACGAAGAAGACGCAAAAGAAAACACAAAAGAACTAGAAAAAGATAAAGGCTAATTTAGCCAGTATCATTATCTATAGTTATATATAATGGCAACCCCAACTCTTCGCAGATCAAAATCCGTAGAAACAAAAGCACCACCAGCTTTAAAAACGAAAGAAACAAAAGCACCCCCAGCTTTAAGAGGTTCAAGTGATCCTACCACCCAAGATGAAATAGATGAAATATTAGACCTTCAACATATATGTTTTAAAGGAGGTGAGCAAATAACATTTATATTAACTCATCGAAGTTG
This sequence comes from Candidatus Jacksonbacteria bacterium, assembly GCA_018698735.1. Taxonomy (GTDB): domain Bacteria; phylum Patescibacteriota; class Patescibacteriia; order UBA9629; family GWA2-43-13; genus JABIPD01. Next base: position 1,309 of record JABIPD010000078.1, read on the forward strand.
GCTTACACATGGAATACATTTGGGAATAAAAGTGGTGCAAGACGGAAAAGAATTTACATTGGGATTTTCTCCCAGTGTAAGTAAATATTTACCAATGCCTGGTTTATTCAAACCGGTAGAGGCAGCTATATTTATACCCGATATACAGGTGGAGACTGCGTTAAAAACTGGAACAGCAACTGAAATTAAAAGGTCAGATGGAGAACCATTTCTCCTTTCTGAAGAAGCAGCAACGAGATTAAATGAATATACCTGCAATGGAACCCCAGGTGTAAAAGAGACATTTGAGATGGCTCGTTTGAATCCCGGAGACAGAGCTGAATGGGAAGAGAAATTTCTATTTACAAAAAAGTTCGTACCGAAAAACCTAAAATATCGTTTTGTCAGTAATGCTGATGAGTGCACTAATTGTCAAGGATTTTTATCCACCATCTTCGCAAATGACCCCGATGTAATAAAAACAATAATGCCTTTTTTACATGAATGGGGTTCAAAAGCGGTTGCGCAACACAAACAAGCTCTGCGAGCGCAACACAAACAAGCTCTGCGAGCCCCACGCAGTTCTTTTTTTGATCATTTCAACCAGGCATTTCCCCATCTAGGCCTTGGTGGTAATAAAAAATCCAGAAAAACGCGTATAATCAAACGCAGAAGAAAAACCAGAAGAAAGCGACAAAAAAGAGGAGGGAGCACTGGTGGAGGCAAAAAACGGCGCAAAAAAACCCGTAGAAAAAGACGCAGAACTAAAAGAAGATAATTATAATGACTTAGCCAATATCATTATCTTACACATTATATATAATATGTTAACGACCAAAAATCTCGCTGCACATACAAAAAAAACTAAGGATAAACAGATAAAAGATTTAGAACAACAATTAAACAATCTAGAAAAATTATATTACGACACCGCCACGAACCAAGAAAACGATGTAACCCAGATTCAAAAAGAATATTCGGAAATAGAGGCAGTATTAAGCAAAATTAAAAAACATCGCAGTGTTAAAAAATACGTCGATGATGATTCACATGAACCGACTGCGATGAGGAGATGGCTTTACAAACCCATGATCAAAAAAGAAAAACATACATTAAGAACTGCGTCTACTGTACTAGAAAAAGAAAAGAAGAAAAAGCCTTTAAGAACAAGGTCAGATCCAGTAACGTCAAAAGAAGGAAAACTTGAAGCAATTACCGAAGGAGAAGAGCTTACCGACGAGCAGGAGCAGAAGAAGAAGGTCGACGAGCTGAAGAAGAAGAAGGCCGACGAAAGAGCCTCAAAACCACGCAGTTCTTTTTTTGATCATCTCGAACCGAACACCTATCTAGGTCTTGGTGGTCGAAAATCTCGTAAAAAATCCAGAAAGCCTAAAAAAAAGCACCGTCGAAGACGTACTCGTAAAAGGAAACGAAAA
>JABIPD010000050.1 GCA_018698735.1 Candidatus Jacksonbacteria bacterium
CACAGAGACAGGAGCATCATGGCCATCATGAGTATCCATGTCGCTGGAACTGGGCTGGTTTCCCCTCTTATTGCCCGGCGAACGTAGTCTAGGGCAGAGAGGACTAAGAACGTGGCCGACGTTGCGACAAATAACACGTAAAGGCTCATTTTATGCCTCCTTTCCTGGAGATGAGCATTATAAAATAGCTTATTATCGCAAATAAGTCAAGTGTCTATGTTGTTTCGCACGAAACATTTAAACGATAGTGTGTATAAGGTGTGGTATTTGTACACTTTATAACAACTTATACACACTATCGTACAACTTTGTTCGCGTTTTGTTTGCTTTATTGAAGTTTTTTGTGGAGTGTATATAATTCATCCAACAATAAAACACCTGGAGGGAGGACCTGGTGAAAGCTTTAATAGCGGCCATAGCGTTGCTTTCTCTTATGGGTTGCACCGTTGGGCAGGAAGTCCCTGTTATGTCGTTTAGCGATCGAGAAATAGCGATTGCCTCTCTTGTAGCATCGGCCATTATCACTTTGATAGTTGGCGCTGTTATGAGAGGTGCTAGTTCTAGTGGCTCTCGAAAGTAGGACTCGGTTAGGGTCTGTGCTGGAAATCTCTAGCACAGGCCGTTGTTTTTTGTAAAAAGAGTAGACGGATGTATTTTTCGAGAGTATAATGAGATAGCTTTTATCGTAAAACGATTTAAATGTGTAATTAATCTTTTAAACATATGGCGCTCCAAGAATTTACCGACCAAACGTTCGAAGCAGAGGTATTGCAAAACCCTAAACTTGTTATGGTAGACTTTCACGCACCATGGTGTGGGCCATGTCAGCAGCTTAATCCTATTGTAGAGAAGGTTGCAGACGAATATGGCGATAAGCCCGTGTCTATTGGTAAGCTTAATGTAGACGAAAGTAATCAAACAGCAGGAACCTACGGAGTAATGAGTATTCCTACTATTATATTTTTTAAAGATGGAAAAGAAGTAGAGCAGCTTCGCGGAATGCAATCAGAGGTTGCACTCAAAGAAAAAATAGACGCTCTTATTGCCTAACGTTTAACTTTTTGCTCGTCATTCTGATCCGACTCCTGGGGGAGAAGAATCTCTGCTTCTTTATCTAATACAGAGATCCTTCGTCGACATGCAGTCTCCTCTGGATGACGAAAATTGAAGCATAAAAAATCTATGAAACACGATTACGATGTAATAATTATAGGCGCAGGTGGTGCAGGAATGGCGGCAGCTATTTATACCGGCAGATACGAGCTTAAAACGGTTGTATTTACCAAAGATATCGGCGGCCAAGCAGCTACAACAGAATCTATAGAAAATTATCCAGGCATAGAAAAGATTGGTGGTATAGAAATAATGCAGAATTTTCATAAACATGCAGAAAAAAGTGGCGCAGAGTTTAAGTTTGAGACGGTTACAAAAATAGAGCATTTAGGAGAAGGAAAAGGGTTTAAAATAACAACAGAAGCAGAAGAATACACCAGTGAGGTACTAATAGTGGCGGCAGGAATGAAGCATAGAAAGTTGGGTGTGCCAGGAGAAGACACATTCGAAGGCAAGGGTGTAGCGTATTGCGCAACCTGCGATGCACCGTTATTTAAAGATAAAGTTACAGCCGTAGTAGGCGGAGGAAATTCTGCATTAGAGGCGGCAGAGTTTTTGTCTAGAGTGGCAACAAAAGTATATGGAATTGTGAGGGATGGCGATTATACTGGCGAAGCAAAGCTTTTAGATACGGTAAAAAATCACGAAAAAATAGAAATTATATACGAGTCCGATACTGTAGAAATTAAAGGCGACAAATTTGTAGAGGGGATAGTAATTAAAAATAAAGCAGGCGAGCAAAAAGAGATTCCAATACAAGGGGTGTTTGTAGAAATCGGTTGGCAGGCAGATACAGAGTGGTTAGGAGATTTGGTAGAAAGGAATAAATGGGGAGAGATTATTGTTACCGAGAAAACAGAAACAAAAACACCAGGGCTGTATGCTGCCGGCGACATTACCAATATATTTACCAAACAGCTGGTTGCCTCTGCCGGGCAAGGTTGTTTAGCTGCTTTGAGAGCGATTCAATATATTAGAGAAGGGAAATAGGGAGACCACCCCGTCTCTCGCCAAGCTTCAGGCTCGATTCACCCCTCCTTCAAAAGGAGGGGACATGGCAAAAGATGTCTAGCCGCCTTTAGGGTGATTCAATTTTTTATTAAAAAGAGTATGTCTAAAAAGCCAAAGTTAGTAATTGTAACAGGGCGTCCTGGCGCTGGGAAAACAACGTTATCTAAAAAATTAGGGGAGTTGCTAAATTTACCTGTTTTGAGTAGAGATGAGTTTAAAGAAGGGTATGTTAATACCTTTCAGGTAAAGCATTCCAAGCTGCCAGAAGATACAAACAAGGTGGTTACAGATGCTTTTTTTGAAATAATCGAGTTGATGCTATCTAAGAACGTATCGTTAATCGCAGAGGCGGCATTTCAACATAGTGTATGGGAAACGCTGGTAGAAAAAGTGAAAGATATTTGCGATATGTCGATAGTTATTTGTGAGGTTGATTCTGAAGTAGCTGCTAAAAGACATTTAGAAAGAGGGTTAGAAGATTCTAGTAGGGAATATTTTCACGGTGATAATCGGGTTTCGCATTATAAAAAGACCGGAGAAGTGTTGGCGGCAGGAGAGTATAGTCCACCAAAATTTTCGTACCCAACTATTGTTGTATCAACAGCAGATGAATATTCCCCGTCTTTAGATTCAATTAAAGATAAGATATTTTCTAGATAGGCTTAAAGACCACCCCGCCCCTCGCCAAGCTTCAGGCTCGAGTCACCCCTCCTCCAAGAGGAGGGGACAAAGCAATGCGCTCAAAATAAATTTTTTTAAAAAAGTAGATGAGATCTGTCCCCTCCTTTAGAAGGAGGGGATTAAGGGGTGGTCTGTATGACAGAGCTATTTAACAAACAAATCAGTCTCATTTACGAAAAAAGCTCCGGAATAGCATGACAAAAAGCGAGACTGTATTATGGCGAAAGCTAAAAGGAACTCAATTAGGATATAAATTTCGCAGGCAGTGTGGGATTGAAAAATATATTGTAGATTTTTATTGTCCTAAGGTAAAATTGGTTATTGAAGTTGATGGAATTACGCACGATGAAGAGGCTGTTGCTATTCGAGACGCTGAGAGAGAAGAATATCTTGTATCTTTAGGGTTAAAGGTGATAAGGTTTTCTAGTAATGATGTTTTGAAGAATTTAGACTCTGTGGTGGAATCGATTTTTAATACCTGTAAGGAGTTGGATGTATAACCACCCCGGCTTCCTTCGGGCGCCACCCCTCCTTCTAAAGGCGGGGACAGGGCAAAAGATCTTTAGCTATCTATTGAGTTTCAATATATTAGAGTGCATCTGGTTTTTTTCTCTCATGATTCTATATGAAATTTTTAACAGAAACACATCTTCAAGAATTTTCATCTGATAAATTCAAGTATAAAGAATTATCCAAAAAAATTCTTGAAGAAATATTGCTAAAAATGGAACTTCCAAATTGTTTTGGGTTATATGGTCATTGGGGAAGCGGTAAATCTACATTGATACGTTTTATAATTCAACATATTAATTCGGAGTATGATGACGTGCTACCTGTGTATTTTGAACCCTGGAAGTACGAATACTCTAACCATAACGAACTCCTTTTTGCACTGCTTCATAAGATTAGGAAAGATCTCTCGATGAAAAGTAGTGCTAAATGGAAAAAACTATTTGCTGGTCTATTGGCTATAGGCACAGGCTCGTTAAAGGCAGCTAACGTAGTAGATATGGATATACAAAAAATTTCCAGCGACGCCAAGGAGCTAGAAGAGAAATTTTGTAATCAGCATGAGCGATGGGTTAATGAAGTTGAAGAATTTAGGGATAGCTTTCAAAGTATAATTAATGATGGACTAAAGAAAAAAAGATCGGACAAAATTATTATTTTTA
>JABIPD010000093.1 GCA_018698735.1 Candidatus Jacksonbacteria bacterium
TATTGCTTTTGTTCCAATGCTGTTGATGGGTGGTATTATGGGAGAATATGTTCGGGCTATTCCTGTTACTGTAACAATTGTGCTGGTAGCGTCGTTATTTATTGCTTTAACAGTTATTACTACCTTTAATGCTTTGTTTTACGGGTATTCTTTAAGAAAGAAAAGCACCTCAAAATTTGGTAAACGATGGATTTCTTTTGCAGGGGTGTTCGATTCATTACGAAATCGCTATCATGCTCGGCTTAACAAATTCTTTACCAATAAAAAATCTCGTAAAAAGTTTTATCTTGCTATTACTATTGGATTTGTAGTGAGTTTAGCATTGCCTTCGATGGGCGCATTGAAAGTTATTATGTTCCCGCCAGTAGATATTCCATTTATGTTTGTGAATATCGAAAAACCAATCGGAACACCACTCGAAGAAACGTCTGAAATAGTAAAACAAATAGAAGTGGAATTGCAGAAAGACGATAGGATAGAAAATTTCTTTGTGAACGTTGGCTCTCTTTCTTCTGCAGGAAGTTTTATTGGATCTGGAACCAACGGTCATGTGGCAAATATACAAGTGAACTTGGTAGATGATCGAAAAGAAAAGAGCTACGAAATATCGGAAGAGTATCAAAAAATATTTAGAAATTTTCAGGACGCAGATGTTACTATCCAAGAGCTTGGCGCTGGCCCACCAACTGGGTCGCCAGTAGAAATAGTTATAAGTGGTGAGGATTTACAAACCTTAGAATCATTGGCAAGCCAGTTTAAAAACATTGTAGAAAATATTCCAGAAACCACAAATGTTCAGTCATCTGTTATCGAAACAAATGGCCAGTTTGTTATTCATGTAGATAGAGATAAAGCGAGTTTATATGGTGTGCAAACATCTCAATTGGCATTTACATTAAGAAATGCGATTACTGGAATCCAGGCTACAGAATTAAGCAGCCAAGGAGACGATGTGGATGTGGTCGTAAAATATGCACTCGACCCGCGGGTAACAACAGGTAAAACAAATAGAGTAGATATTACAACCATAGAGTCGCTTACTATTGCTACCCCGCAAGGAGATATTCCATTAAGCACGTTTGCAGATATCCGTTTAGAAAATTCGCGGGCTTCTATAAGTCACGAAAACAGCGAACGAATTGTAAGAATTACCGGGAGTACCACTCAGCAAACAACCCCACTTGCTGTTTTTGACCAGGTAAGAGAACAGATGGAAGAAATGACGATTCCGGAAGGCTACAATATTAAGCTAGGCGGAGAAGACGAAGATTTGCAGGAATCGTATCAAGATATGTTCCAAGCTATGTTTTTGGCAATATTTTTGATTTTTGCATTACTGGTATTGCAATTTAAATCGTATAAGCAATCGCTTATTATTATTATGACAATTCCGCTTGCATTAATTGGTGTATTCCCAGGTTTGGCGATATTAGGATTACCAATTAGTTTCCCAGGGATTATTGGAATAGTGGCGTTGTCTGGGATTGTAGTGAATAACGCGATTATTTTAATAGATAAAATTAACCGCAACAGAAAAGAGGGACAAGATATAGATACTGCTATTCTTTCTGCTGGCCAAGCCCGATTAGAGCCTATTTTACTTACAACGGTTACAACCATTTTTGGAATATTACCTGTCACATTAAGTGACGAACTTTGGAGAGGCTTAGGATCTGCTATTATTTGGGGATTAGCATTTTCTACAATTTTAACGTTATTTGTTGTGCCATTGCTGTACCGACGGTTTGTTGGCGGTAAACAAATAAATAGTTAAAAAGACGAAGACCCCGCTTATTCGAAAAGCGAGGTCAGGTTACAGCGCTCCATTTTATGGGCACTTCAGTTCGTATTGTTGGTTGAGAATAAGCAAAGAACGAGGGGAGGCCGTGCAAACGGAGAACACCATCTGCGATAGTTACCCACGTTGGTGGGCGATCGGTCCAGCATCCGAGGTCGACAAGAAGAATATGTCTTCCTTGGTGTTCTCTCCATTCAGCTTCAGCATCGTGCCGGTGCCCACACAGAAGGATGTGTGCGCTTTCATTTTCGGCGAATTGGAGAGCTGCCTCTATAAAGGTTTCTTTTTTAGCAGACCACGGA
>JABIPD010000099.1 GCA_018698735.1 Candidatus Jacksonbacteria bacterium
GAAAGATCTGTTTCGAAATGGTCTTCTACAACATCGAGTAATTTAGATATTCGCTTGCTTGAAAGAAGCGTCGAAAAACTGAAGAGTTCAGATTTAAATGCCATTAAAATTTTCTGTTGACGGGCTGCGCGCGCAAAGTCCGATCCTTCTCCATTTGTTCCGTGTCTCGAGCGGGCATAGGTTAACGCAGTAGCACCATTCATTTTTCTGTCTCCTTTATCGAAAGCAACGACTGTAACCTCTCCGGTGCCGTCTTCTATTGGGTATTTTTCGTCTACAAAGCTTCTGTCGACAGTAACTTCGATTCCTCCTACGGCATCGATTGCTTTTTCGAATCCTTTAAAATCTATCCGGGCGTGATAATGAATAGGAATATCTAATACATTTTCAACAACAGCGCCAATTTTATCCAGTGCGGTATCGGAATCTTTCATTATACCGAGCGCGTAGACGCTGTTAATTTTTCGCCAATTGTATCCAGGGACTGGGACAAGTAAATCTCTAGGGATAGAAAAAATCGAAACATCCTGAGAAGACTGTTTAATACTTGCAACCATTATTGTGTCGGTAAGATACGCGCCATCGTGTCCTGCGCCTCCAATTCCAACCAGCAAAACATTAATACGATCGTTTTCTTTTGCGTGCTCTGGCTTGTCATCGGAAAGTACTAATCGTTTTATTTGCGAAAAAAGATTCAGCCCAGTTTGTTCTTTGCTTGTTGCATCTGCGTTAGCAACAAACCGAACAGCTCCGATAGCAAAAATTATCCCCAAAACAATAAGTGGGTATATAATCAACGATTTACCCCAAAAAATTCTTCGTTTTTTGGGGCGCTTATATGGTGCCTTTAAGATTTTGGGATGATGTCGGAGCAAGTCTATTTTCTGAGGATCTTTCTCTGAGGGTTCATTGTGTTCCATACCAGATTTTAAATGGTTTTTTATGCTGTAGTTATTTATAAACTCACTTGATTATACTTCAGGATTTGATATTTGGCAAACCACATTCTTTGTGCTATTTTGAGGTGGTAGCATAATTTCACACGATACGTATATGCCGATTCCTTCATTAAAATCGTCTTCAGACAGCAAGCCACAAGAAAAGCCATCTCTTACAAAAAAAACGGCAAAAGAGCTGGTAGACGGAGAGGCAAAACAGCAAACTCCAGATAAACACGATATCGGGGGATTCTTTTTTGAAATATTAAAAATGGGGGTTATCTGTGCACTTTTATTTGTTGGTATCCGTTTTTATGTTATTAAACCATTTGTTGTTCAGGGGCAATCAATGTTCCCAACTTTCGAAACAAAAGAATATTTAATTGTAGACGAAATTTCATACCGATTTAAAGAGCCCGTGCGTGGCGATGTTGTTGTTTTTAAATATCCGCCAGATCCAGAGCAATTTTTTATTAAACGAATCATCGGGCTTCCTGGTGAGCAAGTAAAATGCGAGAGCGAGTCTATTACAATTGTAAATGCTGAATTTCCCGAAGGAATACAAATTCCAGAAGCGTATCTTTCTCCAGAAACAAAAACACAATGCCAACAAACATCGACGCTCGTACCAGAGGGCCATTATTATGTATTGGGAGACAATAGGGGCGCGTCGTTAGATTCAAGAAGATTCGGTCCGCTTGAAGATTCAAATGTCGTTGGAAAAGTTATGTTAAGAGGGTGGCCAGCGCATAGAGCTGGATTTATTAAAACCCCCGAGTATCAATAAATTTGACGAAAAGGTTCACTATTTGCTAAGGTCAGCTGTATTCTAAAAAAAGCCTCTATGTCTGCTCAAAAGAAACGTGCATCTCGCACTTCTTCACGCGCTAAACCAAAAGCTCGTGTAAAAAAGAAACAGGCTCCAAAAACAGCAAGAAAGAAAAAAGCCGCACCAAAGCGGTCAGTGAAGAAAGTGGCAAAAAAATCCGTTAAGAAGTCTTTACCATTAGCGAAAAACCGTGTGACACCAAAAGAACCCGAATTTGAGCCGCGAAAAAAATCGAAGAAAAAAAATATCGCATCGGTACGAGGAATGCGAGATATTTTAATGAGAGACCAACGCTATTGGCAGTGGTTTTTAAATGTAGCAAAAGGCATTACAGAGCAATATGGGTATTCAGAGATAGAAACTCCTATAGTAGAAGACGCGCAATTATTTAAACGATCGATTGGAGATACCACCGATTTGGTACAAAAAGAAATGTATGAATTCGACGACCAAAGCGGAGATAGAATAGCGTTGCGACCAGAAGGAACCGCTGGGATTGTGAGAGCCTATGTAGAACATGGCATGCTCAATATGCCTCAGCCAGTAAAGGTGTATCTTGCTGGCCCGATGTTTCGATACGAACGTCCGCAGTCTGGACGATTTAGACAGTTCCATCAGTTTAACGTAGAAGTTTTGGGAAGTGAGTCTCCGGTTATGGATGCCGAGACTATTTTAATTGCGCATACAATATTAAAGGAATTGGGAATAGAAACATCTATCCAGGTGAATAGCGTTGGCTCACCAGAGGCTCGTGCGGAATATAATAAAGTTTTGAAAACATATTTAAAAACACATAAAAGCGCAGCGGTTAAAGAGGCGTTAGAAAGATACTCAAAGAATTTGTTACGAATTTTAGATAGCAAAGATCCAGAGATTCAATCGATATTAGAAGAAGCACCTCAGCTTATCGATTACTTAGACGACGATTGTAGAGCTCACTTTGTTTCGGTATTAGAACACTTAGATGAACTCGATTTACCGTATACATTAAACCCTCGGATTGTACGTGGTTTAGATTATTACAATAGAACAGCATTTGAACTGTGGCATGGCGATACCGAAGAAACAAGACAAAGTGCACTTGGTGGTGGTGGTAGATACGATGGCTTAGTGGAGAAACTTGGAGGCCGGGAAACCCCTGCTTGTGGTTTTGCTCTTGGGATAGAAAGAATTATTGCTATTCTTCGGCAGGAAAAGACTTCTCCTCCAAAATCGGACGAACCGCTTGTGTATCTTGCTCAGATTGGTGATAACTCAAAAAAGAGAGCGTTAAAATTGTTCGAACAGCTCCGATCACAAGGGATTCCTATTATCGGGAATCTTGCAAAAGATGGATTACGCCAGCAGTTAGAAATAGCAAATAAAAAAGGCGCGAAATTTGCTGTTATTGTTGGGCAGAAAGAAATGATCGACGGCACGGTTTTAATTAGAGATATGGAAAGTGGTATTCAAGAAACAGTTGTTCTTGAAAATATTGAAAAAGAACTTGAAAAGCGATTGAAGAAGGCCTAGGAGAATTGACGATGACGAATAACGAGTGACAATGACATGGTAAGCATTGGTATTTTGCTTTATCCCCTCCTTTTGCATGAAGGAGGGGAATCCGCCAGCTGGCGGAAGGGGTGGTTTGCATTTTTTATGTTCGCCATTCAGAGTCTGCAACAGGCGAAGAATCTCGGCTCTCATTCCGCGCCAGAGATCCTTCGTCGACATGCAGTCTCCTCTGGATGACGAAATAGGTAGAATCGATATATGAGCGATTGTATATTTTGCAAAATTGTAAACAAAGAAATCCCTTCAGAGTTTTTGCTGGAAGACGATTCTTTGGTTGCATTTAAAGATATCGACCCAAAAGCCTCTACGCATGTTTTGATTGTTCCGAAAAAACATATCTCAAAAGTAAGTGATTCAGAGTCCGAAGACGCAGGACTACTTGGAGTATTGTTACTTGCCTCTAAAAAAATAGCAGAAAAGATTGGAATACTAGAATCTGGGTATAGAATAATAATAAATAGCGGAGCAGATGCCGGCCAAGAGGTAGATCATCTTCATGTTCATGTGTTAGGTGGCGAGAAACTTGGAGGTCTTAACGGGTAGAGTCACTTGACGGATCTATTGTTTTTAAGTAGACTAGTTTTACCTAATTTTAACTCTTGAAAGGAGGTTTACTCATATTATGATAGAAGTTAAACGCAAAGATGGAGAGTCTGTCGATCATTTGCTGCGCAGATTTAGCCGAAGAGCACTTAGCTCTGTTATTCGGCCAGTGAAGGCGAATAAATTCCATACCAAGCCACAAACCAAAAATTCAAAGAAACGAAGTGCAACTCACCGTGCAAAAACTGCAACTCGTCTTGACTGGCTTGATAAAGTTGGAAAACTCGACGAATATTTAGAAAAACAACGCGGACATAAACGCCGACGTTAATACACAGATTACACATGACATTGAGTGTGAACTGATATATAATAGAGATGGGTCAATAGGCCTATCTCTATTATATTTAGAAAAATATGAAACTGAATGACTTACAAGCAGATGTAGTTGGAGCAATGAAAGAAAAAGACGAAGCAAAGGTGTTAACGTTGCGTATGTTGGTTTCTGCAATAAAAAATCAGCAAATAGAAAAGAAGGAAGAATTAACAGAAGAAGAAGTTGGTGCGGTGGTGCAGAAAGAAATAAAAAAACGCCGCGATTCTATAGAGCAGTATAAGGCTGGTGGCAGAGATGATTTAGCACAGAAGGAACAAGCAGAACTTACGTTGTTAGAAGGCTACGTTCCAGCACAAATGACCGATGAGGATTTAGAAACCATTGTTAAAGAAGTAATAGAGCAGACAGGAGCAACCTCGATGCAAGATATGGGGAAAGTAATAGGAGCGGTTGTTGCAAAAGTAAAAGGCCTGGCAGATGGTAAGCGAGTAAGTGAGTCGGTGAAAAAACATTTAAGCTCATAATTCCAGTGAGTGAATACATGCAATGGAATAAAGATAAAAATAAAATACAATGGAAATATATTCTCGCATTCGGTGCAGTGGCGATTCTTTTTGCTTCTGTGTTTTTTGGTGTTTCCTCTGGATTTGCTCAGGTAGAAGATTTTAGCCAACCGGTTCTTGATAATACAGGGCTTGCTCAGGGATCTCTTTTGAATGTAGTTACACGAGTGATTAATATTTTCTTAGGATTTTTAGGACTCGTAGCATTAATTATTATTATTACTGCCGGAGTAATATGGATGACGTCTGGAGGTAACCCAGAAAAGATTAAACAGGCAAAGAAGCTAATGTTGAATGCAGCGATTGGGTTAGGGA
>JABIPD010000102.1 GCA_018698735.1 Candidatus Jacksonbacteria bacterium
AAAAAAACAAAAGCAACGGGCCATCAAAATCAGCTGAGCGGAATACATGAAAATACATGCTATCTGTTGCAAGTAAAGCTAGAACAGCAAAAAATGCTATTAATTTTCTTCCAAAAAACTCTTTCCCTAAGTAATAAAAAATGATCATCGCCAATACTCCTGTAAAGGCTACTCCAGCGCGGGCACCAAATGTATTCTCTCCAAAAATTTTATACCCTGATTGAATAATTAAATATCCAAGTGGTGGTTTATCAAAAAATGGATCTCCGTACCAGATAGGAATAAAAGGAGTCTTATTCTGAATCGACTCCAAGGCCGATTGAGCATAGATAGCTTCATCTACATCTGGGAAAAAAACAGGGACATGTATTTGCTCGAAAAAAACAACAAAAGAAACAACAAGAATGCCAACAACTAAAACCCACTCTTTATAATTGCTAAATATATCACGAAAAATCGTCATCGAACTCTTCATACAAAGTATTAAATATGTTCTTTCGTTGTTTGTGCCATCCTCCAAATTAAATGGTTCTTCTTGGCAATAGTATAATCCCACCACCCGAGTATTCTTCCTATTGCTTCAATTACTATAAATACTGGAACATGCGTAATCGCTTGCACATTCCACTCTGTCGTTTTAATAACCAACCCAACCATCTTAAAAAAAGAAGGACTCACAAAACTAAATTCTCCATTTGTTTCATGAACAAAATGAAAATACCCCCACCAAATTCTTCTTCTCTGACTAAGAAAATCTCCTACTGTTTCTGGTCCTTTATTCAAGACTATCGCATCTGGAATATATTTCACAGAGAAATTTTTCTGTTTTATTAAAAATTCAATACATGCTTCATCTACCGCATTTGCGGGCATACTATTAAAAACCTTTCGAAAAGCCACCATCTCTCCAGTTTTAGGTGTAATACGAGAGACAATATCAAACATCCTCCAGAAAAAATGAACTCCATACCCCATAAACGAATTCGGATTATTCTTAGGAATCACATGCGAGCCGGTCATTCCTACTAGAGGATTATAAAAAGGAGCAACAAGTTTTTGAACTGTAGTCTCGAGCGGCAACACATCTGCACTTATCATAACCAACACATTGGTCGATGCTTTTTGAATGAACAAATTTATCGCATTCCATTTCCCGGTTCTTTCTTTCTCCTTGATAACTATAACTCTTTCATCTACGAGAGAATGTTCACGAGCAATTTGGAGCGTTTTATCTGTACAGCCGGATGCAACAATAATAATTTCTTTGATTAAAACAGAATCCAGCTTTTGCTGAAAAATTCTATCTATTAATCCTGCAATATTTTGCTCTTCATTATAAGCAATTATTCCAACACTGCATGTAATCATATGATTTTTTTAAATCTATCTACAGAATATCTGAATATTAAAAAAAACACGAGCCTTGTACGTGTTTTGTTCTCACTTCTCTATAAAGAAACCCAAGGATATTCCTTTTCTATATTTAAAAGAGATTGGTTTACTTTAGCAAGCAGCTCTTCGTCCTTACGTGGGATAGCATCTTGAGCATCGCTTAATGTTAATACCAACTTTACATGCAATTCTTTAAAATTCGCTGGCACCTTTAGATTCATAATCGAATCTATAATCGAATCAAGCTCTTGAGCGTTTTGTGTCGAGAGTGCTATTGAAATATTGTCCCAAGAATTTTGGACAGACGACTTATATGAAGGAGTAAGGTCTTGTGGTGGAATTGCAAGTGAAATCGTTTGTTTTTGTTCTGCCCCATCACCAGGATTAGCCTTTTGTTTTTGCATAAGCAAAATACCATATAAAACCAAAGCTGTAACAATTACAAGAAACAGAACAATAAGGACCATTTGTTTTTTATGATTCATAGCTATTCAAGTATATCACACTCCACCTAACAATGTTGATGGCTGTGTGGAAAATTACAAAAGATTATCGGCTTGGATATCTTCCCAAATTTCAGATGTGTCATTCCATTTATACGCTTTTAAATCCGACACCTTTTCGGTTTCGGAATATACTTTTTGCACTACCTCCGACCCACCTCGATGTGAATGTAAAACTTTTTTATCTAAAACTCTAGGGGTAACAGAATATTCAAGTCGAATTCGTCCCATATCTCCAGAAAACTCTATCCAATCAACACTCCCAAACGGCATGTTGTCGTCTTTTACATCTTCCACTCCAGAATCTATTACCTCAAAAGTTTCTTCTACTTTATCTAACAATCCTTGCCATTGTTCATCTGTCATATAGCTTAAGCCCTAATATCTAAATCCTAAACTTGGCGAAAAAGATCCCTTACTCCCCCTCTTTGCAGAAGAGGGGGCTGGGGGGAGTTAGTTATTGCTTTAAACAAAACCCTCCCTATCCCTCCCTTATGCAAAGAGAGGGGATCTGCATTCCGAGCATTTAGTTATCTTCAATTGTAATTTCTTTCGCATTTCCGTCTTTATCGTATTGGTAGAGTTTACCTTCTTTTTCATCTTTTATTTTGTGATGAGAACCATCACAAAACGGACGCTCTTTCGACAAACCACACATACACAAAGAATCGCCCTCGTCTTCTGGTTTTGGTTTGTATGGTTTTGTATCCTTTTCTATTACAATTCGAGACATACAATGTTATTACTGAGTTGGTTGAGTAGGCTGTGCTGGTGCGGGCGCAGTTCCTGCTCTTTTTCCTGCAGTTAATAAATACACAATTTCTAAAATACCTGCGGTATTAAAAATAAACATAAAAATAAACCACGTTTTATGAACATTGTTGCCAGCTCGCCAAAGTGCCAAGCCTTTTAGCACCATTATAACGGCCATTACGATAATAAGAATAAGAACAACAATTGGGGAAGAATTTTGGAAAAATTCCATATGAATAACAATATCTAAACCCTAAATCCGAAATACTAAACAAATTCTAAATTCAAATATCAAATGTTTTAAACGTTTGTAATTTTAAATTTTGAACATTTTTACATTGTTTAGATTTTATAATTTAGTGCTTAGCATTTTACTGCCTTGAATAAAGTCCTATAATTTCACTTTGCTCGATAACATGTCCTTTCATTGCCTCCTCGAGACTCTCTTTGTCTATCTCTGGCCCTATGTTTAAGATAGTATCGAGAGCGTAGAGTTTAAAGAAATACCTGTGCTCACCCGAAGGCGGGCACGGTCCGCCATACCCAGTTGTACCAAAACTTGTAATTCCCTCAATCGCTCCTTTTGGTACATTATTTTCTAAAATACCTTTTGTTGATGAAGGAATATTCCATAATGTCCAATGCACCCAAGTTCCTGCAGGGGCATCTGGATCATCGGAGATAAGAACCAAACTCTGTGTCGCTAATGGCACATCTTCAAATACAAATGGAGGATTAATATTCTCTCCATCGCAGGTATATAAAGATGGAATAACTGAATTGTGATTAAATACTGGCGATAAAATCTTCATAGTATTGAGAAGATTAATATCTTCCTTTACTAAATTTAAATAGTAAAAAGCTCACTCAAAAAGTAAGAGCTTAAAGATAATTAAATATCCGGTATTTCATAATCTTAAAATAAGTATATCAAACTATCTAAAACTCAGCCATCTCTTTTTTTAGGAGCTCTTTTTTCTTTCGAAGTCCCCTATTATATCCACCAAGCGAGCCATCTGTACGAACAACCCTATGACATGGAATTTGCGAGTTATAATTAGTTTTAAGAACAGCCCCGACAGCCCTGCTTGCTTTTGGATTACCAGCTAAAACAGCCACTTCTTTATAAGTAAGCGTTTTTCCTTTGGGAATGCTTTTTACTACATTAAATACTTTTTGTTTAAATTCCGACATATACAATTCGTCATTCTGAATGAACTCTGTGAAATGAAGAATCTCTGATATCTCTTTTAAATGCAGAGATCCTTCGCTAATCACTCAGGATAACGATATTTTCATATTCTGCAAATTTATTCATCTAAATAATTTCGACCTTTCAGTTTATCTGGTAAATAATCTTGATGAGCGGCCTCTTCATCTTCGTAATTTGGCGTGTATTTGTAGTCTTTTCCATATCCAAGATTTTTCATGAGCTTTGTAGGCGCATTCCTAATGTGTAAAGGAACCGGAAGCGTTGGTAATTCATAAATATCTTGCTGAACTTTTTTGTATGCCGAATATAACTTATTACTCTTTTTGGACTTTGCCATGTACACCACAGCCTGAGCAAGAATAACGTTACATTCAGGCATTCCAATAAAATGACATGCTTGATACGCAGCAACAGCCTGTGGCAAGGCGAGTGAATTTGCTATTCCAATATCTTCACTTGCAAACCGAACCAGTCGACGCGCTATATACAACGGGTCTTCTCCGCCTTCAAGCATTCTTCCCAACCAATACAAACTCGCATTCGCATCGTTGCCTCGCATGCTTTTGTGAAGCGCAGAAATAATATTATAATGCTCCTCTCCGCCTTTGTCGTACATTAAATGCGTTCTTTGCAATGCCTCTTTAATACTTTCGCTCGATATCACTATTTCTTCTTTTTTATTTTTGTGAGAGGCAGATACAGCAAGCTCCAATGCATTCAACGCTACCCGAGCATCGCCATTAGCCATATCTGCTAAAAATAAAATCGTCTCTTCTGAAATAGTTATCTTTTCATTTCCAAGCCCTCTTTCTGGATCTTCTAACGACGTTTTTAAAATAACAGCTATATCTTTTGCCTCGAGTGCATTTAAAACAAATACCCGACTTCTAGAAAGCAACGCCGAATTAACCTCGAAACTTGGGTTCTCTGTCGTAGCACCAACAAACACAACGGTCCCATTTTCTACATATGGTAACAGTGCATCTTGTTGGCGTTTATTAAACCTATGAATCTCGTCGATAAATAATATAGATTTTTTTTCGATATTTTTTTCTGCGCGCGACATTACCTCTTTAATATCTTTCACACCAGCAGTAACTGCACTCATCGGATAAAAATAAGATTCGGTGTTTTGGGCTATAACATGAGCAATCGTGGTTTTACCCGATCCTGGCGGCCCCCAAAAGATCATAGAGGGGATTTGATCCTTTTCTATAGCATCTCTTAGCAGTGTTTTTTTGCCAACAACATGCTCTTGGCCAACAAAATCATCGAAAGATAATGGCCTCATTCGTTCTGCAAGAGGTGTGTGGTTTTTGTTCGCTTTCATACAGTTTTAGTATAACACATGCTTAAACAAGGAGAAAAGCTTGCTATTTATAACATAACATGCTATAGTGTTTTTGTTTGTTAGCACCCATTGCGTGTGCGGTCGAAACAAGCACTTGTTCAATTCACATAAAGTGTAGCTTGTATCTAGTATACGCACACTCAATATAAGGAATATGGCAAAAAAGTTATTTGTTGGAAGTCTTCCCTTCTCAGTAAGAGACGAAGACTTAAAACAGCTCTTTGAGCAAATTGGCGAAATTGAATCTGCAACAGTTGTTATGGATAAATTTCAGCCAGACAGAAGCCGAGGATTCGGATTTGTCGAAATGGCAAACGATGACGACGCTCAAAAAGCA
>JABIPD010000051.1 GCA_018698735.1 Candidatus Jacksonbacteria bacterium
AGCCCTGCCGCCATTGGAAAACTAAGCAAAGAAAGATAATGAAAACTCGACGCTAATAGAGAGCCTAATTTTTCTTTTTGCTGCTCGAACGCGCTACTCATAGCTGGATACATGGCTGCCGCAAACGAACCAGCAAATAAGCTCTGCAGTGCAGTAACTACCTTCGCAGGAACAGCATATACACCTACGGCTGCCGAGCCAGCAAGAAATTCTAGTATTATAACATCCGTAGTGGCGTACATTCGAACCACGATTGTTGCGATTGCAAAGGCAGGAAGCAATTTAGAAAAGGCTTTTATAGCAGATCTGTCAAAGGAAGGCTTTAAGACTATGCTATGTTTTTTCCAGGCAACTAAGGCAAAGTATATAAATGCTGATACACTAGCAGAGGCAACGCTGATAATGGCCCAGCGCACATCGCCAGTAATTTCTAGTGCGATTACTCCAACCGCAATCTCTACAAATTGGAATATAAGAACCGAAACACTCTCATGCCGTAATGTTTGTATCCCTCGAAAGAACGAGGCCAACAAAATCTGAATTGAATCTGAAACCATTATAATTCCAGCAAGCAGCATGAGTTGTTTTAGTATAAGCGGACGATCGGAAAATACTATCACCGCAACCATAATCGCAAGAACAACTACGCCAAGAATAATCTTAAGCCCTAAAGCAGAGCTTATGAGCTTTTGCGCCTTGTCTGGAGTTCTTGCAACTTCCCTGGTAAGCACCGTCCCCATCCCAATGTCCATAAATACTGCAAACATGGTGGTAAACGAGAGCGCAAATATATATTGCCCTAACCCGCTTGGTCCAAGCTTATGAGACACATACCAAAAAAACAAAAAAGCTAGTATCTTTTGGATACCTAAAGCAACAGTGAACATGGTTGTATTACGCGTAACCGAAGCTGCCATATCGGTGTTATGCTAGCATTTTACCCCTCTTTCGTCGAGAAGAAAATGGCTTTCATCAAGCCACAAGACGTATGCTATACGTCTCTACAGAACAAAAAATCTGGTGAATTGTAGAGGCGTATAGCATACGCCTTATTTTTATGGAGTTAAAAAAAGTAGCCCCATGCTCCGTTCAAGCACAGGGACAGTAGTTAGTAACGCCGTAGCGAACAATAAACGAGAACCGCTATTACTTAAGCGGCAAAGCTGCGCCTGTAGTCCAGGACCGGAGCCTGGTCGACTGTCACCTCCAGTGCGGTAAAGAGTCCTTTGATCAGAGCAAAATCACGCTCTGGCAGATGTTCCAATGTCCCAGCCTCGAGTCCCCTTCGAAGAGCCTCCAGCAGGACTGGAATCTGTTGGATGGATGTGGTACGGATCCCCTCAAAGAGATCTGCAAACAACCAGGGTATTAGCTGGCCGTAGAAGTACAGAACACTCGAGGCGGTCCGTAACTCTACTGGCCGAGTTCGACCACAGTAGAGGGGATTCTCTCCCTCGATGGGCAATCCATCGAGGTATTCGATGCGCTCTCGATCCATAGGATCGTCGCTGGCAGCGACAAGCGCTAAGACATTCTGCAAAGCAGTCTCCCTCGAGAGCGAAGGGCAATACTTAGCTGCGGCCAGTAGCCATGGATCTCGTAGAGCAGCCTTTCGGAGTATCTGTAAAGCCTCTCGATCTCGAGCGGTCACAACGTACAGACTTTCGGGAGCTAAATTCTGCGCAGCAAATGCTCCCTCAAGGAACTCAATGACCGCCCCAAGGTATGCCGCGTCACTTGGAGAGAGAAACATGCCTCCTCTTCCCATGGTTCGTACAGCAGACCAAAACTTCAGTTCATGCCCAGCCCACTGCTTGAATCCTCGATGCGAAGGTCCTAGACTCATTATCATGCTCCTTCCACATAAAGTATATCATTGACTTAAAATTATACAATAAAAAATGAGCCCAAAGGCTCATTTTTATATTTTTTATAATGTGGCGTAGGTTACCGTTTGCTCCATTGTGGTGCACGACGGGCTTTCTTTAAACCTGGTTTCTTTCGTTCTTTCTTCCGAGCATCTCTGGTAAGTAATCCCATCTTTTTTAGCCCTTGTTTCCATACTTCATTATGCATTACAAGTGCTCTGGCTAAACCATGGCGAGCGGCTTCTGATTGGCCAACGATTCCGCCACCTTTCACTACGATCGATACGTCGAAGTCGTTCTTTATTTTTAACACATCTAACGGTTGGGTTACATTTTTCTGATGCGAAGAGAATGGGAAATACGCTCGAAACTCTCTTCCGTTTACATAAATCCTACCTTTGCCTTCTGTGTACAATCTTACTCGCGCAGAAGAATTTTTGCGTCTTCCTACTGCGTAGATATATTTTCTGTCAGCAAAAATCTGATCAGCTTTACTGCCGTCTGAATCCGAAGCCGCAACCACATCAGCAGCCTTTTTCTTTGCTGTTGTTGGTTCTTTGGTGGCTTTCTTTACTACCTTCTTTTTAGCAGCCTCTTTCTTTGGGGTTGTTTTTTTCGTTTCTGTCATAAACTATTTCTTAAACACAAGTCGTTTTATCATTGCTTTTCGTGAATTATTCTTTGGAAGCATGTTCCATACTGCTCTTCGCAATACTTCATCTGGGCCAAGTCTATCCCATAATTTCTCTAAGGTTTCTTCCTTTAACCCGCCAGGGTACCCAGTATGATGATAGTAAATTTTTTGCTTCATTTTTGCGCCAGTAACTTTAATACCAGCAACATTCTTAACCTCTACTCTATCGCCTCCATCTATTGCAGGATCGAACGAAGCTTTATTTTTCCCACGCAAAAGGATTGCAATTTCGGTTGCAAGTCTTCCTAAAATTCTGTCTGTTGCGTCTATTGTGTGAGTATTTCTTTCCATATGAGTAGTATGTGTAGATTCGTAGCATTCGCATGCATTCGTATATTGGCATTACATTTATACAAATTCTATGCGGGCTGTTTTTGCACCATCGCCCTGTCGTGGACCGGTTTTAGTTATTCGAGTGTAGCCGCCTTTTCTTGTCTTATACCGTGGAGCTAAATCTTTCATCACTTTATCCGAAGCTTTAGCACTTCTTACAGAGCCCATAATATCTCTTCGGGCTGCAAGTGTCTCTTTCTTTCCTTTGGTAATAATCTTTTCTACAATCGGCCGAAGAGCTTTTGCTTTTGCGAGTGTTGTTGAAATTTTCTCGTGTACTATTAGCTCGGTCGCTAAATCTCTCATCAGCGCTTTACGCGGACCAGTTTTTCGAGATAATTTTTTTCCAACTTTACGGTGTCTCATACATTTAGATTAACTTTCGTCTGTTTCTGCTTCTTTTTCTTCAGCAGCCTCTGCTTCTGGTTCTTCCTCTGGCTCTTGTTCGTTATCACCTTCAATAGAGGCTACAACTTCTTCACCAGATGCAAGTGCCTGCACCGCCTTAAACTGCTCTACTAAAATTTCGCCAGATCGTTTTAAGGCATCTTCTGCTGTAATAGTACCGTCGGTAATAATATTAAACTTAACTTTGTCGTAATCGGTTCGTTTTCCAACACGTACGTTCTCGATTTTAGAACCAACGTGTTTTACAGGACTAAAGAATGAATCAATCGCGATTACTCCAATATCGTATTCATCTTTTATTTGCTGTTCTACTGGAATATAACCAACGCCATGCCCGATATATACTTCCATTTCTAAATTTGCGTCTTTGCTGGTAAGGGTTGCTATCGGTTGAGCTGGGTTGGTAACTTCTACATCTGAATTTTTTTCGAAATCTGCGCCGGTTACTTCTTTTTTACCGGTAACATTCAATCTTAAAATATGCTGCTCGTCTGTATGGGTTTTTACTCGTAAGCGTTTAAGGTTCATGATAATTTCTACCACATCTTCTGTAACATGCTCGATAGTAGAGAATTCATGCTGAACGCCACGAATTTTTACTGCAATAATAGCCGAACCTGGCAACGAAGAAAGCAACACTCGTCTAAGAGCATTTGCTACAGTAGAGCCATAGCCGGGATAACACGGGCTTAACACTGCTTCTACCTCGAACTCATTCTCCAGAGGAGTAATGGTCAGCTTTGTTGGAGGAGTAATATTTTCCATAGAATAGTACTAAATGATTGAATAGGTATGTTTATTATCGTGAGTAATATTCAACAATCAACCGAGTGTCGAACAATGTTTTAAGATTGCTTAATTCAGGATGGCTCATAACTTTAGCCTCGCTTTTCGATGCCTCCCACATAATCCAGTCTGCTGTTGCTACCTTTGCCTGGCTTAATACATTCTTAAAGTATGGTTTTTCTCGTTTCGATTCTTTAATAGAAACAACATCGTCTATTTTTACTTGGTACGAAGGAATATCTACCTTACCGCCATTTACGGTGATGTGTCCGTGAGACACCAACTGACGTGCCTGCGGTCTCGATTCTGCGAGTCCGGTTCTAAATACAATATTATCAAGCCGCAACTCCATCATAAGAAGCAGGTTGTCTCCAGAATCTCCCTTTTGGCGGGCTGCGATATCAAAAAACTTTCGGAACTGCTTTTCTGTTAGCCCGTAAGCTCGTTTCATTCGCTGCTTCATTCGAAGCTGGGTTCCGTATTCTGTCATTCGAACGCGAACTTGCTTTGGACCGTGCATTCCCGGAGGATATTTTCGGCGGTTAAATGCCTTCGAAATCTGAGGTGAATCAAAGATTAACACCCCTTCTCGTCGACACACCTTTGCTTTTGGACCTGTATATCTCATATGTTAGACTCTTCGTGGTTTCCGCTGCCGTGGACCGTTGTGTGGCATTGGTGTTACATCTTTAATGACATTTATTTTATACCCCTGCGCTGCAAACGACCGAATAGCAGACTCTCTTCCTTGGCCAACGCCTTTTACAAATACGTCGACTTCAGATAATCCGCTGTCGGCAATTTTACCTATAATCGTTCGCACCACGATAGAAGCTGCAAATGGCGTCGCTTTCTTTGGGCCTTTAAACCCACACCCGCCAGCAGAACACTGAGCTACTACATTCCCCTGCTGGTCTGCAATACTTACCATTGTGTTGTTATACGTTGCCTGGATATAAATATTTCCTTTTGTAAGCTGAATTTTTTTCTTTTTTGTTTTCTTTCGTTTCTTCTTTTTCTTGCCGCCTTTTTCTTCCTCTTCTTCCGGAGGCGCTGCGTCCTGAGCTTTTATAGCACCTTTATCTTCTTCTGGTGCTTTCATTTCTAAATCTTCAGCAGAAATAACATCAACAACTGCTTCTTCTGGTGCAGCTGGTTTCTTTTCTTCGGTTGTTTTCTTTTCTTCACTCATATTGTCGTTACAATGTTATCGTTATTGATCTGCTCTTGCTTGTCATTGTCATGGTTATTGTTCCTCCTTCCCCTTGCTTGTCATGGTCATCGTTATAGTCATTGTATACCCTACGTCTTTTCTGCTGCGTTTCTTCGACCAGATCCCATGGTGTTTCGTTTATTACCACGAACCGTTCTGTTATTGGTCTTTGTTCGCTGGCCTCTCGCTGGCAATCTACGCGCATGTCTGGTTCCTCTATAACTACCCGTATCTTTTAACCGTTTTATACTGCCACCAATTTCTCGGCGCAAATCTCCTTCTACGGTAAATTCTTTTTCTATTTCTTCTCGAAGTTTCTGTTCGTCTTCTAAGGTTAAATCTTTACAGCGGATATTTGAATCGACGCCAGTTTTATCTAAAATTTTCTGGGCATTAGAAAGCCCAATTCCGTAAATATCGGTTAATCCGATTTCTATTCGTTTGTTGTTTGGAAGATTCACTCCTGAAATTCGTGCTGCCATATAGTTTGATATATGTAATTATGCCGTTTTGTATGAGGCTTTCATCGTCATTTGTTATTGTCTTTGCCCGATGCAGGTCATGGTTATCGTTATAGTCATCGTAGATTCTCTAGCCCTGCCGTTGTTTATGTCGTGGATTCTGACAAATAATAAATACTCGTCCTTTTCGACGAATAACTTTACATTCATTACATCGCTTTTTTACTGATGCCTTTACTTTCATATTTGCCTTTAAAAAACAAAAAATCCGATCTTAAAACACCCTATCGAATATGGTTAATATCGGTACGTCACCCTTCCCTTGGAAAGGTCGTACGGCGACATTTCGATTTTAACCTTATCTCCTGCAGTAATGCGAATTTTATACATTCTCATTTTACCTGCAAGATGAGCTAAAATCTCATGACCATTCTCGAGCTCTACCCGAAAGGTTCCAGCTGGTAACAGCTCTTCTACAGTGCCGGTTACCTCTATAAACCCTTTTTTATTGACCTGAAAGCCCTCTTCTGGCTGAGGTCGTGGAGCGTGACTCGAATTTTGTGGTGTTTGTGCCTTTGCCATTAAAACTGCAATTAATCATCTCAAGTTTGCCTTTCTTTAGGCAAAATCTTTTGACGAGGCTAAGTATAGCGAAAAACATTTTTTGAGTCAAGGGTTAAGGCCATTTAAGCTGTATTAAATCTTCTCAGCCGCTATTAATGTATGAATGCTATCAATAATTAAGATAAACGAAAAAGGCGCACACTCAGTTCAGAATGCGCACCTCTACTCCTTTTCTGTTGGGGTTTCGAATGAACAGTCTTTGCCGGTTATATCTCAGGGTGAGTGTCGTGAATCATCCTGGCATGCCTCACATCGCCCAGCCCTCGTCGAGCTACGACGTAGGCAGGAGGATCACCAGAGTAATCGCCTTCTCCGAACGGATCCCACAGCGACCATGGTTCTTCCGCGGAGGTTGGGATTTGGGTGGCCTTTGCCTCTTCGGTTCGTCCCAGACTTTGAAGCAGGGAGTGGGGGTCTACCCCGGAACTGGCATCGGCCCAGCAAAGACAGATTACTTCATGCCCTATAGTCCACAGCCCCTGGTTGTCTAGCGCCATCAAGTCCCATTCTCCGTGGCCTTGAACCGAAGGACCCCAAGTCTCCATTTGCTCGGGAGTCAACGTCATCGTATCCCGGTGTTCTTGAGGATGTATAAGCCGTAATTCCACGCACGGCTCAGCCGGAATCTGGCCGCACGCAGGTCTTTCGAACATCCTCTCAACCCGCGAAAGGGTGCAGGCCAGAACTCCCGTCCTCGTCCCCACCATGACCACCAGCATTCCCTCGGTCATCTTGTGGGGCCTTATCACCGTAAGCCTCTCAGGCCCACGGCCAGACACGCCTCCAGCTTCTTGGATCTTCGCTTCGAGGACCTGAAGGTCAACTCGACCCGCATTCATGCCCTGTAAATAGATGTCACCATTGGACCTGAGGAGGGCGTCTACGATTTCGGTCGGGCCCACATACCGCATTGCCATTGCTCGATCTCCTTATAGAACAGAAACAACCAAGTTGCTTCAGCTACGAAACTAGAAACATCACGTTCGGAGGTCTTTAGGTCGGACGATTGGTCGAACGGACAAGGTTACTTGGCTTTTCTAGAGTAATAGCACAATCTCACTGAAGAGATTACAGTTTCACTCATTGCTCCTAGGCCTTTAAGAGACGGGCTCTTTCCCCATCTTCCATGAGCCTCCGAACATACCTTGAGTAAAACCCCCGCCTCTTCTTGGCCCCGGTAACCTTCGTCGTGCTGGTGTCCTTCAGCGCAGCCTCGCGCAGCGCAGCCTCGCGCAGCACAGCCTCGCTCAGCGCAGCCTCGCCAGCCTCCGTCAGCTTGAACGAGTCCGACACAATGTCGGTGAAGCCGTTGCGGTACGGCACGTCGTCCACAAGCTTCTTGTCCTTGTGCGTCATCAGCACCGCGAAGTTGTAGCACGTGAGGTCGCCGTGCCCGTCGGTG
>JABIPD010000091.1 GCA_018698735.1 Candidatus Jacksonbacteria bacterium
GCTGCATGCCAGAGACGAAAAATATAGACCCGCTTATCTATAAACAAACAAAAAATTGGCAAGGGGTGGATAGGTTTAAGAAGGGCTTTGGAGGAGAGGTGTATTACTATCCAGGTGGCTATGAGTTGATATTAAACACCGGGATGTATAGGATATATAAAATCTTGAAGAAATTGAGAAGTTTTGTTAATGTATAATCTTTGAAATTCGATCCGAATCCACGAATGCATCCGAATGCCCCGAAGCTGTGTTTATTCGTGTCATTCGGATGAAATTCGGATTATTAGGATCGTTTTTATGAAAGCAGTAATAGCAGCAGCCGGCAGAGGCACTCGAATGAAGCATCTGTCGCAAAACAAACCAAAACATTTAATTTCAGTAAATGGCAGGCCATGGATGTCTCATGTTTTTGATAATATGAGAGCTGCTGGAATTAAAGATATAATTTTAGTTGTAGGGTATCAGGCAGAGGCGTGGGATAGTTTTTTAAAAAACGAAACTCACGATTTAAGTATTACAGTGGTGAATCAGTTTAAAAAAATGGGAGAGGATAGATATGGTACTGCTGTGCCAGTAGAATGTGTAGAAGATGTTGTGGGTACTGATGACTTTTTATTTTTTTATGGCGATAATGTCTACGCCAAAGAAGATTTTAGCCAGTTTTTAGAAGTTGAGAGTGGGCAAAGTTGTATTGGTGGAATGCGGCATGAAGACCCAAATAGATTTGGCGTGTTGTTTGAAGAAGGTGGTATTTTAAAAAATATTGTAGAAAAGCCAGAAGAATTTATTGGCGATTTAATTAATGTTGGTATTTATAGGTTTACCCCTGATATTTTTGACGTATTAAAAAAGATAGAACTCTCGCCAAGAGGTGAGTACGAACTTACCGATGCTGTGAGTTTGTTAGCACAAGAAAAACAGGTAAAGGTTATTCCCGTGTCTGATTATTGGATGGATTTTGGAAGACCAGAAGATGTAGAAAAAAGTGGCGAGCGATTTTCTTAGATCAAAGACTCTAAAGATTAAGATTGTTCTTGCTCTTTTTTGTTTTGTATTTTTTTGTCTAATCGTTGTGCTTCTGCCCAAGCAAGTTTATAGATAGATTTCATTGCCTCGGCGATTTCTTTACTTTCTATAATAATCCCAAGTTTTTCTTTCCAGGAGGCAATCATAACTTTATTGTCGTATATGTTTATTTCTGGAGAGAAGGGGTATTCGTGTTCAGGGATAAGAGCTGTTTCTCTTGATTCCTGCTTGTCGAAGGATTTTCGTTCTCTGCTTTTTTGGTTATCCGAGAAGATGGCTTGGATTTTAATTTTTTTCTCGGTTCTTCGTTGGTAGTATTTAGGAAAATAACCTGGAAGAGTTTTGTGGATTTCGTCTACATTGGCATATGCCTTAATGGTCTCGTGAGAGCTAAGGGTGTCTTCGTATGCTTGTTTAAGACCTTCGGTGCCTTCGTAAAATCGAACTTGAGGTCTGGTGCTTTTTTGCTGGAGGCCCTTTAAATCTGGCAGAAGCTTGTGGGCTTTTTTTATTGCAGCTTGGTTGTTTTGAATTTTCTTTTCTAGGTGAGTAATAATTTTTTCTGGTTGTTCTGCAACGTATTCTTGCTTTGGTTGCTTGCCGGAAATAGAAATAATACTCATTTCAATAAGAGAAGCGAGGATGTCGTAGGTGGTTGTACGGTTTATATGCGATTTTCGAGCTATCTGGGAAACGGTTCCTCTCCCTAGTTCTAGGAGTGCTATGTAGACCCTGGTTTCTTTGTCTGAAAGCCCTATTGATTGAAGTGTCGAGGTGATTCGAGAAAAGTTTTTTTCCATAGTATTTTTACTATAGATTAGTCAAGTAAATGTGTCAAGTATTTTCGACAAAATATATTTTTTTGATTATTTTTAAACTAATCTTAGCTTAAACTTTGACGGAAAAACTTGACAAATAGATGTGGTGGGGTATAGTGTCGCTAACCTCATAAGAGGCGCAATAAGCACTATTTCGTGCAAAAGGAGCACATTGAAATGAAGACGTTCAGAGAGCACCAAGCTCGCTATTCGGTTACGATGGCCTTGATGGCCATTCTGATGGTCGTAGACAGTGTTGCAGGGCATCTATTCGCCCCAAGCTACTCGATTGCAATCGAGGAGCGGAGCGGATTTATCTCTGGCGAGGTTAGCATGTCGATATTTGCTGCCAAGCCAGGGATAATGAAGGACCAGCAAGTTATTGGTCTTATTACTGTGCTGGACTCAGGAGAGTGGCAGCTACAGTGGAAGGGCAATCTTCTTGATGGACATGCCGCTTGGATAGATGTAAACGATCAAGAGTATTTGGCACGTAGCCAAGCACTGGTTGATCGATACAGAAACGACGGCAGCTTATCCGGATGGAGGGTTCTAGACTCAGAGCTGTCTAGTAGGACAGCTTCAGTTGAAATTCCTCCAGATATCCCTCGAGTGCCAATCGAAGATTTCGGCAACGAGGACGAAGAACTCATCGCAGTTGTGGTGGTCACAGGTTCGGGTGTACAGCTCGGCATCCAGCGTAACAAGCGAATCATGCTTGCAAACCTGCGGTATCCGCATGGACAGCAGATTTACATGCCAGGGCCGCTGGTATCTGTTGGAGCAAGGCTTAAGGAGGTTGGCTACGAAGTCCAATACCTCGACCTTAACATGGAGCCGCTGACACCCGAGCATCTTCAAGGTATAGATGGAGTAGGAATATCCCCGATGGGTGCTCCGTATATTCCATCTGCTATCCAGTTTGTTCACGAGGTTCACAGAGTTCGTCCAGATCTTCTTGTGATTCTTGGTGGACAAGCAATCGAAGGCCTCTCATTCGAACAGTGCGAGGCACTGTTCGGCGGTTCTGCAGGCCATGTTCTGGTTTCACAATCGCCACAGGATTTTGCAGACATCTTTGGTCCACACTCACCAGACCCCATGGCCATGTCTTATGTACCTGCTTGGGCAGGCATGCACCAGGAAGGATACCTACACCGGTATTTAGGTACAGAGATGCCGTTGATGGTAAGCCAAGGGTGCAAGTTCACATGTGACTTTTGTGCTGCTTGCAAGGGGATGCGTGAGCAGTTTAGGGATCTTGGATTTTTCGAGAGCGATCTGCGATTTCTGTGCAGGATTTCGCCTTCTCGAAAGCTAATGTTCTACGCGACTTCGTTGGATTTTTTTCAGAACGCAGAGACAGTCGCACAGTACCTGGAGGTGCTTGCGCTCGTGCGTGAAGAAACTGGATTCGACATTCAAGTTAGATGTCTGAGTTGCATGAGCAGCTTCATTAAGGCATCTGAAACGATTCCGAACTTTGGAGATCTTCTCCGTCGATCTGGAATCACAACTGTTGGAGTCGGTGTTGACGGCTCTGATCCAGATATCTGGCGTGCCATTGGTAAGCACCAGAATCGATCGGAAGACATTCCTCGGTTCATGGAGCTGTGCCGAGAATTCGGCATTCAGGGAGAAGCTTTAATGGTGATGGGGTTTCAAGCAGATACCTCAAGAACACTGTGGGCAAACCTCCGGAATGCTCTGAAGTTCAGACAAGCCGGCATTACAGTCCGGCCGTACTGTGCTAAAGAGGCTGTTCCTGGAAATGGCGAGTGGGAAAACTCAGCTAACCAAGGGATAGTAGCACGTATCATGGCGAATCCAGCGTTGTGCTTCAACTTGGATTTCGCAGCGTTCGCTTCATTCCTTACACACCCTCGTCGATTCCATCGATGGATGGTAAATGGAGTATTCGCAGTGCTCTGTTGGATAGGAAGGTCGACTGCACCGTTAATGCCGCAAGGCAACGGAAGTCGGCTGGCACGTGCCTGGAACCGGCGTATGCCGCATGATCGTTAAGGTCATCTGCTATGGAGGGTTGTAATTCGAAAGCAACCCTCCATGGCATCTTTAAAAAAAGTGGTAAGAGAAGAATGTGAGGTTAGAAGTAAGGTCATTTTTCCTTTATCATTTTAATATATTATTCTATGAACAGCACAGCAAAAATAATTATAGGGTTACTAGTTATTATCGCTATTATTGCGATTGGGACATCTTTTTCTAATAAAAAAGATTCTTCTAGGGAGGGTGCTATTCGGATTGGAGTTTCTATTCCTGTTTCTGGGGAAGCAGCAAGTTTTGGAGAGGCTGCAATGGGTGGTTTAGAATTAGCAGTAAAAGAGATTAACGAAGCCGGTGGTGTTGATGGAAGAGATATTGAATTAATTATAGAAGACGACAAATGTTCAAAAGATGGAAGCACTGTTATAAACAAGCTTTCAAATATCGATAAAGTTGCAGCGATTATAGGACCTATTTGTTCTTCGGCAGCAGGTCCTGGAGTTCCTATTTCTCAGGCAGCAGGTGTTCCTACTGTTATGATTGGTGCTTCTGCCCCAGCCTTAACAAGTGTAGGGGATTATATTTTTAGAAATTACCCAGCAGATACGTTCCAGGGAGCATTTGCAGCAAAGCATATAGCAGAAACATATAACACACCTAAGGTAGCGCTTTTATATGTTAAGAACGATTGGGGACAAGGGCTTCATGATGTGTTTGTAGAAGAGTATACGAATTTAGGAGGCGAAGTTGTATTTAAAGAAGGCGTTGCACAAGATACGACGGATTTAAGAACCTCTATTACGAAATTAAAAGATTCAAATCCAGAAGTAATTTATTATCCAATGTATCCAGCAGGTGGAATTGCAGGGTTGCAAGCAATGAGAGACTTGGGAGTAAATGTTCCAGTTATTTCGGGTGATACGTTTGATAGCTCGGAGGTTTTGTCTGCTCCAGCTGCAGAGGGAGTTTTCTACCTTACTGGAAAATTTAACAACCCAGAGGAGTTTAAAGAGCGAGTGACTGAAGAAACGGGGATAGAAACTATTAACATTATTACTCCAATTGCATATGATGCAGTGTATGTAATAGCAGAAGCAATTAAGAGTGCGGGTTCAGCAGACCACGAAAGTCTTCGAGATGCTTTAAATGAATTGGTTTATAATGATTCTGTCGCATATCCTGTTATCGAGTTTGATGAAATTGGAGAGTTAACAGAAGTTTCTTTTCAGGTGAATCAAGTTAAAGATGGTTCTGGAGTAGCTATTGAATGAGATTTATGGGGATTATTCCTCAACTAGTAGTGAATAGTATTATAGCCGGGGCGATCTACTCAATGATCGCCCTTGGCTTTAATATGATATATGGAGCAACCAAGTTTTTTAACTTGGCTCATGGAGTAATGGCAGCAGTAGGTGGGTATGTTGTGTTTTTTTTAACACACTCGTTTGGGCTTTCTGTTTGGATTAGTGTGGTAATAGGTGTTTTGGCAGCTGGTGGTTTTGGAGTATTAACCGACGTATTGGTGTATCAGCCATTACGAAGACGGCAGGCATCTCAACTTATATTGCTTGTTGCCTCTCTTGGAGTTTTTACCGTATTACAGGCCCTTATTGCCATGATATTTACTAGCCAGTTTAAAACACTATCTATAGGGAATGGAGTACAGCAAACCTACAATCTTTTTGGAGGAATAATAACAACAACACAAATTGTTTTAGTGCTGTGTGCTGTTGGGTGTACTATGGGGCTTTTAATTCTGTTAAACAAA
>JABIPD010000040.1 GCA_018698735.1 Candidatus Jacksonbacteria bacterium
CAAAACCTTGCCAGTTAAATCCTCCGCCTCCAGGTGCTCCTTGCCCACCATTAAATGCAGCATCACCAAACTGGTCATACTGTTTTCGTTTTTTCTCGTCTCCAAGAATGCTATAGGCTTCGCTTATTTCTTTAAATTTTGCCTCATCTCCACTTTCTTTATCTGGATGATGCTGATGGGCAAGTTTTCTATACGCCTTTTTTAACTCGTCTTGAGAAATTCCTTTATCTACTCCTAATGTTTGATAATAATCTTTTGACATAACCGTTACAATTTCTAATTACTCTAATTTCTAATTGCACTAATCAATCACCAATCACCCAAACCCCAATAACACATATACTTTGGTGTATTGTTCATTGGCTATTGGGATTTGATTAGAAATTAGTGCAATTAGAGTAATTAGAAATTTGATTGTTCTCTTACTCTGCCTTAAAACCCATCTCTTGTTCGCCGGATGGTTTTTGAGCTACCTTAATTTCGCCAAACTGATCTTCGTACTTTTTAAGATTCTCTTCTAATGCCGAAATCATCCGCTTTAAATGCCCAGGACTTACAATAATTCTTGAATTTACTATCCCCTGAGGTGGATACAAGTTCATATAGTCTATCACAAACTCCTCTTGGGTATGAGAGATTTGCATAGAGTTAGCATAAACTCCCTTCAAAATTTCGTCTGGAATTTTTATTTGCACTTGCTGCTGTTGTTGATTACTCATATATTCTATTGACAATTAAGTATTATTTTAGTATATTGTTCTTGCGATCATATAGACCACCGAGGGGACTCCCGTATGCCTACGATAGAATGGTACATCATCATCGCGACCTTGTACGCAGTCCTATTCGTGATCTCGACAGCGTACTTCTCGGTAAGGATCAAAGCTGCACAGCAGTGGATATCCTTGAGTACGCTGGCACTGCGAATCGGGCAATGCTCGTCCCTGACAAGCGCGGTAGTATTCACATGCGCCGCTGTCGTCTTTCGGATAGGGACGGTAATCCCGATACCTATCCTCAACAACCTCCCAGCGCTGCTCAAATAGCAGTCTGTAACGCGAAAGCATCTCCAAGGCGTGCTTTTCTCGCCCGTCCTCCGCCGTCTACTTACGAGACCGCGGAGATTTCTTTTTCCACTATTTTTTCTCTGTAAACTCTGCTTCTACTGGTTCGTCTTTCTTTTGCTCTTCTCCTTGTCCTTCTGCTGTCTTCTGGTCAGTGTTATCCTTATTGTCATCGTTCTGTGTATACAGCTTCTCTCCAATCTTCTGAATTTCTTCGCTTAATTCTTCTGAAGCTTTCTTTAGTGCTTCTACGTCTTTTCCATCTTTCACACCTTTTAATGCCTCCATCTTTTCTATAATTGGTTTTCTCTCTTCTTCGGTTACTTTATCGCCAGCATCTTTTAAGGCTTTTTCTGTAGTGTGGATTAACGTGTCTGCCAAGTTCTGAAGCTCTATCAACTCTTTCTTTTTCTTATCTTCTTCTGCGTGATCCTCGGCATCTTTCTTCATTTTCTCTACTTCGTCTTCAGATAATCCGGTAGATCCAGAAATCGTAATTTTCTGTTCTTTATTGGTTGCTTTATCTACCGCTTTAACATTTAAAATTCCGTTTGCGTCGATATCGTAGGTAACTTCTACTTGAGGAACACCACGTGGAGCTGGCGGAATACCGTCTAACATAAATCGCCCAAGTTGTTTATTGTCTTCTGCCATCTCGCGTTCACCTTGATATACTTTAATCTCTACTGAAGGTTGATTATCTGCAGCAGTAGAAAAGATTTGAGATTTAGAGGTAGGGATAGTCGCGTTTCTTTCGATTAACCGAGTCATTACTCCACCCATTGTCTCTATTCCTAATGAAAGAGGTGTTACGTCTAACAATAGAACGTCTTTTACATCTCCCTGCAAAACACCAGCCTGAACAGCTGCACCCATAGCAACAACTTCGTCTGGGTTTACTCCGGTGTGTGGTTTCTTGCCAAAGAATTCTTCTACTTTTTGCTGCACCAATGGCATTCGTGTCTGACCACCCACCAATACTATTTCTTTAATATCGCCTTTTTCTACGCTTGCATCTGCAAGTGCTTTTTTAAGTGGTTCGAATGTTTTTTCTACCAACGGACCAACCAAATCTTCGAGCTTTGCTCTGGTTAATGTCATTACCATGTGTTTTGGGCCATCGTCGCCGCTGGTAATAAACGGTTGGTTAATTTCTGTTTGCTGGGCAGTTGAAAGCTCTATCTTTGCTTTCTCTGCAGATTCTTTTACCCGTTGAAGAGCAAGTGGATCTTTGGAAAGATCTACTCCTTCTTGGTTTTCGAACTCTTTTAATATCCAGTTAATAATTTCTGTATCAAAATCATCTCCACCTAAATGAGTGTCTCCGTTGGTTGCTTTAACTTCTACAGTATCTTCAGAAACTTCTAGAATAGAAATGTCAAACGTTCCGCCACCCAAATCGTAGACAGCAATTTTTTCGTCTTTCTTTGCTTCGAATCCATATGCCAATGCTGCTGCTGTAGGTTCGTTTATAATTCGTTTTACATTCAAACCTGCAATTTCACCTGCTTCTTTGGTTGCTTTTCTTTCAGAGTCATCGAAATATGCTGGAACGGTAATTACAGCATCGGTAATTGTTTCTCCAGTCTTACTTTCGGCATCTGATTTCATTTTTGCCAAAATCATTGCAGAAATTTCCTGCGGAGTATGCTCTTTACCGTTCATTTCTACTTTTACGTTGTTCCCAGATTTCACGAGCTTGTACGGCAATGTTTTTACAGCATCCTGAACCTCGGCATCTTCGAAACGTCGTCCGATAAGACGTTTAATAGAATACAAGGTATTTTCTGGGTTGGTAACAGCCTGACGTTTTGCTGCCGCACCAACTAATCGTTCGCCATTTTTGTTAATAGCAACAACCGAAGGAGTAGTGCGATTTCCTTCTGCGTTTTCGAGGACCTTTGGTTGGCCGCCCTCTATAATAGCCATACACGAGTTGGTTGTACCCAAATCGATTCCTAATATTTTAGACATATAGTTATATTAATTAGTAGTTAGAATCTAGAGGCTAGAATTAAGAAACCTATCTCTATTCTAGCGTTCAGACGCGAACTGCCTGTCATCGCGAGAAGGCTGCAGGCCGACGCGGCGATCTCGTGAGCTTGAGATTGCTTCGGCTCGAGGCCTCGCAATGACAGTTATTATTATTTCTTCTTGGCTTTACTCCCGACCACCACCTGAGCTGGACGGATAACCTTTTCACCTCGAATATATCCCTTCTTTACAACTTTGATAACCTTCCCTTCCATCTTATCGTTCTCTTCCTGGCTTAATGCTTCATGCTTTTCCGGATCAAACTCATCTCCTTTTTTTCCAAAACTTTCTAATCCTTGTCTTCCACAAAAATCATCGAGCTGTTTTTTTATGTGCTCTATCCCTGTAATCCAGCTTTCCTTTTTTTGATCTTTTGGAATGTGTTTTAATCCTTCCTCGAAATGATCTATAATCGGCAATATTTCTTCTAATATATCCTGCTTAGCGTACGCAGCGTATTTAGATCTATTCTCTTCCATTTCTTTTTGAAGGTTTACGTAATCTGCTTGAGCTCGTTGCCAGCCAGCTAGGTATTTGTCTCGTTCTGCTAAAATTTCTTTTGGTGATTTCTTTTTTTGTACCATATTTATGTATCTAAAATGTGTGATAATGTCGTCATAATATCTCTATTTTTTTTGTAATCCATTCGGGTGAGCCCGAATAAGGCTATCATCCCAAGTCCAGATTCAAACATAACTGGAATAACTATCATACTGCAGTAGACCGATAAACCACCTTGCTCGCCTACCAACACCTTTACGGTTTGGAATCTTCTTTGAAGGATATTTAAACTTACTCCGTCTAAGTGATTAAGAAACTGAGAAATATCTTCTAAAAATTCTGGGTTAACAAGTTCTGGCTTAGAAAGTAAATTAGAGATTCCAGTATAGTAAAGGTCGTCTTCTGCAAAGCTTACCATCACGCTTTCGCCTGTTTGATCTGCAACCTCTTTTACTAACTGTTTAATACGAATCCGTTCGTTTCCTTCTTTTGCAATCTGTTTAAATTTATCCGCCAACGATTCATTCGATGTTTGGGCGTGAGACAACTGCTCTACATAATATTTATACGCTTGAGTAGTTGGAACCCTACCAGCAGATGTGTGCGGTTGAGAAATGTATCCCAACTCTTCTAAAGCTGCCATCTCGTTTCTGATAGTTGCAGACGAAAGACTAGGTAAATATTTTTCTACCATTACTTTTGATCCTACTGGCTGAGCAGTATGGATGTATTCCTCCAAAACATTCGAAAGAATAATTTTTTGACGATCTGTCAACATACAACCTACTGTCATTGCGCTGGCCCCGTACCGAATGGTACTGGGGAGCCATGCGAAGCAATCTCAGCAGAGATCGCCGCGTCTCCGCTTATGCAGCGGATACTCGCGATGACAAAACTTTATTCTGACGCTTCGAGAAATTAGCACTCACTATTATAGAGTGCTAAAAAATCATTGTCAAGCCCATCCGAAGCCAGGCGCAGGAGGGTCAAGGGTTTATACAATCAAAGAGGAAAAATTGGTACTTCTTTATGTCTAGGTCGATTTTTTCTAAATGAAATGACGCTCCGGGGGTAAGCCGAAGCGTCGAGTTAAAGTTAGCAGACGGACAACACTCTGGACTGAAGTTAAGCCGAGATTAGTCGTGCTTATTCTTCATCAAGGTATGTCGTGAAAATGGCGGGAAAGCCGATGAAACAGAGCCAGCGGTTGAGTTGTGAGTATAATCCGACCACCCAGTCCCTCCTCTTCATCCGTTGCCGAAAGAGCAACCTGCCATGGAGCGATAAGCCCTAACACAGAAGGCAACCAAGAGGGCTCTTCTCCGAGAGGAAGCTGCGTCACTAGTTCCACAGGGAACAAGTCTTTTTCCAGGTGAGCCTCTTCCCCGACGTATATGTGCCACGTGCATCTTTCAGCGCCGCCCCCAGGCCGAATCGCCAGAACCATCCGAGGTAGCGGCGACATCACGGTCATCACATTCGAGCACACAACCCCAACCATCCCGAGGCTTTCGTCGGCAGCCTTTGCGCACAGCCGCATTTGCCACAGGGGATCGGTTTCGACCACGAACAGTGCAGCGTCGAAACCCTTTATGACTTCGCAGGCCGAGGCGAACACATCCTCTTCCGTAAGTCCACTCAGCACAGCTCGAGCTGTGAATCCGTCAGGACAAAGTTCTCTCGCCCCAACGTACAGACGACACACAGGTCCATCTTCATTCACAGCCCACACGGGATCTTGGTGCAGATCAAGCGTTCCTGACATCTTGTAACTCCCTCCGAGTTAGATGACGCAACAATACAAAACAACCTCCTAAATGTCAATAATCCCACCGCTCATTTCACTAAAAAATAAACGGCTCATGCTATGAGCCGTTTATTTTCGCTACGTTAAGCCTTAAACACAAAAACACCGCATGATTAGCGGTGCAATTAAATAACGAATTAGTGAAACCTCCCCCCACCCCTTCCTTCGCAAGGAGGGGAAAATAAAATACTCTCTAGTACACGACGTTAGAACTCTATTAAATTTCATTAATCAGGAAATTCACGATTGATCTAGAGAAAAATTGCTACAGGTATCCACAACAAATAATAGAAAAAATAAAAAGGATTTTGAAACAGCAAAAAAGAAATCACCCCTATAGTGATCAAAGAAATAGAAATAATTAATGAACTACGAGCTAGCTTTTTCCCTTTTTGTTGAAATCCTCTTCTTTCCTCTGCTAATTCTGACAGCGATCTATATCCTAGCACCATACCAGCTAGAGGGAAAAGGAACGCTAGATATTGCCCCATACCCATAAAAGCAAAGAGAGCTATCGCGGGAAAAAATAAAAGAGTATATACAAAAGAATGAACAGCTTTTTTATTCGTCACCACACCAGTGATTTTCTTTTTTTCTGTGTCTTTAATATTTACATCTTTCTGCGCCATAGAAAATAAATTAATATATTAAATTCAGTATATCATCAAAACAAAAACACCGCATGGCTAGCGGTGCGACCTCCCCCCCCCCCTGCCAAACCC
>JABIPD010000084.1 GCA_018698735.1 Candidatus Jacksonbacteria bacterium
CAGCAAAAACAGACAAGGACGGCTTTTATGGAACAGCAGTAATGAGGATTTTGGCAGATGACGAAAACGTTGCATTACAATATGGAGCAGCAAATGCGAGTTCATTTAACTTAGATACAAAAGACCCAACAGGAGTAAGCGTAAAAGTAGACGCAGGACAATCGACAGCAAACAGGGCAACGCTTACCATAGCAGCAAGCGACGACAATACCGTAACAATGAATGTTACAAATGACAGCGGATATGCAGACGACCTGGTAAACACAAATGCAGGTACTTATGTAACATACGCAACAAGCAAAACAGACTGGATACTAGAGTCAACAGAAGATACAGTGTACATCCAAGTAAAAGATACAAAAGGAAACACAGCAACAGCATCAGGATTAACACCAGCAAAACCAACAAGTCCAGCTATAGCAGAAGTATCTAACACAACATTAGATACACCTACATATGGAATGTACTTAACATGGAATGTAATGCCAGAACCAACAGGAAGCCCAACATTTACAAATTATAATATCTACAGAAAAGCAGGGGCCGGTTCATACAGTTCAATAACAACAGTAGGCGCAAGAGCAACAAATAATTACTCAGATACAGGCCTAGCAGCAAGTACAACATATACATATTATGTCGTAATGACCGATAGTGATACAAATATAAGTCAAAGATCGTCTGAGATAGTAGGAATAACAAATGGAACGCTAGATACAGGGGAAGGGCCAGGAAGTAACGATACAACAGCACCAACAATTAGTGGAACAGCACCAACAGCAACAGTAAGTGGAAATTCAGTAACAATAACGTATACAGCAGTAGCAAGTGGAGCAACTGGAGATAGTACTGCAAGTGTGGGGTATGTGGACTACAGAACAACCGACGCAAGTTTTGGGGCTGCAGGAACCCTAAAAGCTTCGAATAATACATCGGTGTCAGATGGAAGCACTATTACCGTCGTAATATCTGGATTAGCAAACAATACATTGTATTACTACAGAATAGGGGCAGAAGATGCGAGCGGAAATAAAGGAACAGACGACAATAGTGCTGCAGGGTATACATTTACAAGTGAAAGCGGACCAATAGCATCTTCAGGAAATACGGCAGGCGGCTCACAGTCAGATGCAATAGATCCAACAATAATTGCCTTCGCAGTAACAGCAGTAACAAGCACAACAGCAACAACAAACATGCAGATAAATGAGGTATCTACGATGAGAGTATTGTACGGATTAGAACCAAGCGTGTTAGATAAAGAAATAATAAAACAAGAATTAGCAAACACACATAAACTAACAATAACAGAGCTAGAGCCAAACACGCTGTATTATGTAAGAGGATACGCCAAAGATTTCGCAGGTAATGAATCTCAATCAAGCATAGAACAATTTAAAACAAGCGATCCTCAAATTTTAATAGAGGTACCAATAGCTGGAGAAGGAGAGGAAGCAGACAAAATAACAGAAGGAAATATAACAGAAACTATTATTGCTCCCGAGGTAGAAACAGAGCCGTTTATTGTGGAGCTTAGCTTTGAAACTGGAATACGAATAGATGCTGATAGATCTGTAAGAGAGTCTGCTATGGAGAGGTTGAAGACAGATTTTCAAGAAGTTATGCAGCATGTCGCGCTTGGTACGCTAAGCCAGAATCCGACATCGTTGGCACAATTTGTACAAGTAGCATCATCTGAATTGCCGCCACCAACAATAGTAGATGGCTTGCCCATAACAGAAGCAACGGCAACATCAGCAGCATTTTCTTGGCAAACAGATACATTAGCAAACAGTTTGGTGGCAATAGTGCCAGATAATTTGTATAACCCGAATGCAGAAGATCCTTATTTAATAGAATTAGGCAATTCAAGCGAATTTGTAAAAGAACACTTTGTATCTATTACAGATTTACGGCCAGCAACAAGATACCATTACCAAATACGATCGCAAGGCTCATTAGGGCCAACAGCAAAAAGTAGAGATTATGAATTCCAAACTTTGTCAGAGCAGTTATCTATAATAGTGGCAGAAGTGTTAGAGATAGAAGCAACAAGAGCAACAATATTCTGGAGAACGAGTGTAGATGCAGATAGCCAAGTGGAATATATCCCGTTGAATGAAAACGGAGAACCATTGCTTGATCAGATAGGAACACAAGGAAGAACAGATAAATCGACAGACCATACTGTAGAGTTAAAAGGGTTGGAATCTGGAACAGGCTATTTATTAAGAGTCATAAGCAGAGACGGAACAGGCCAAGAAATAGATCAATTTTTACCACAAATTCAAACAACAAGAGACGGAGATTCACCAATCTTGTCGCAAATAAATGCATTGTCTACATTGTATCCAGGAGAAAAACCAAAAGTGCAGACATTAATAACCTGGAGAACAGACGAGAAAGCAAACAGCCAGGTAGAGTACTGGAAAGGATTAAGAGAACCAAAAGATGAAGAAAATAGAGTAGTAACGCCAGTAGGGGCAGAATACACAAGAAATCATGTTATAGTGCTCACTGGCTTGGTGCCAGGTGATGTGTATCAATACAAAGTGAAAAGTGTGGACGAAACAGGAAATGTGTCGGACTCAGAAGCGTTTACCTTATTAGCGCCATCAAGCACAGAGAGTGTAGTAGAAGTAATAGCAGATAACTTTTCAGACATCTTTGGATGGCTTCAGGTTGGGAACTAATTAGTAGTAAGAGACTATATGAATCTTTCAATAAAAACAAAACATAACATTGCGATGGTTGCAATTGGTGGGGTGTTAGTCTTTGTTGTTATGGTCTTAATTGCTTCTTTTTGGTCTTCTGGAAGAACGACAAGTTATACATGGAGTCAAAGTAGTTGGGCAGGAGGTACAGACGGTGGTACTCGCCCAGACCACACAAGTAACCAGTCTGGTTGGACCAAATACGACAGCAAAGATGCTGGCGTGGTTGTAGATGGCTCTAATAATGTTGTATTAGACGATACTGGAGGTACGACAACGCATACAACAGATGCAGATTTTAATAGTGGAACCGTAGCCAGCCTAACAGTCTCGAGTGATTCTGTAACAATGGGATCTGGAACTTCAAACGCTGCTGCAGACACTGCTTTAGATTTTGATGCAGCTGATGATTCAGATTTTACGCATGAAAACTCAAATAGTACCGCACTCACCAGCGGCGTTGCCTCTCTGTCTGCTCAGGCAGATCTAGGCGACTATAGTTTAGTGAAAACATCGTACGACAGAGGCGATGGCTTAACAGCTCAAACAGGTGGTGCATCTGGGTTCACTTCTGATGCTACTGGAAATGCTGTCACAGACGATTGGTCGTATCAGTTTTGGGTTTATCCAGAAGATACAGGACTTGTAAGGATGCTTGTCGTATGGCAAGGAAGTACCACAGGCGGTGGTCCGCTCCATAGACTAAAATTGAATGCAGATGATACGCTTTCTATATTCGCTGATGACGGTACTACTAATCTTGGTACCACAACTGGTACCCCGATGAGTGATAGAGATAGGTATTATTTTGTTTCTCTTCAATACGAATATAATGCTGGAACTTCTCGGTATTACCTGTATGTAGATAGAGTGCTGCAAGCACTTGATACAGGAAATGATTATTCTAATAGTCATGCCAATATTAACGACGGAACACGCATGGGCTTTAATCCAGCTGGTGCTGCTACAAATGGTTCGCGATGGGCAGATATCCAACTATGGATGGGTAGAAGAACAGTAACAGAGCAAATTACCGACATGACAGCCCTTGCAGACGACATTAGCTTTGCAACCTTAGATGCCACATCAAGTGGAAGTCAGGAACTTATTTATTGGATGGATTTTGCAAATGGCCATACTGGTTCGGCTGACCCTCCATTTAGAGGCGAAAAAACAGGCACAACATGGAGTATTACAGATTATTCTAGTGGGGGAAACACTGCTGTTTGGACAAACATACATGCAACACAGTATGGAACTATTCCGTATGATACTTCGACTGGCTATTATATCTCGACCTCAGATGAGAATCAGATAAATACAACCAACTGGCTTACTATTAGTAGTATAGACACAACAGAAACAGAGCCAACAAACACAACGATGCGATATTTAGTTTCGTTTGACGATAGAGCAAACTGGAGTTATTGGACTGGGAGCGCCTGGGCAACTACTGCAGTCGGGAATGTGCATACAACAGGGATGAGCAAAACGACCCTTGAGGCGATTTCAGAGGCGCAATGG
The DNA here is from genome assembly GCA_018698735.1 of Candidatus Jacksonbacteria bacterium. GTDB lineage: Bacteria > Patescibacteriota > Patescibacteriia > UBA9629 > GWA2-43-13 > JABIPD01. Next base: position 4,239 of record JABIPD010000084.1, read on the forward strand.
GGTGCCAGTGGCGGTTTTGATGTTGGTGACACAGACTTAGATTTTACTTTTGGATTTAAAACAACAGACCCAGATGCTACGCCTAGCGTAGACTTGATGACAGTAAATAATACTGTATCGAAATCCGACATAACGCTCGATTTTGATGCTGTTGATGAGGGTAATTTTACAGAGGAAACTGTTAGTAGTGATACAACTGAATTTTCTAGCGGAGTTGTTCAGCTTCCCCAAAGAACTGTCGATCTTGGGAATTATGTAAATATTCTTTCTCCGGGAGCAAGAAACGATAATATTCCTGCATTGACTGGAGGTACATCTGGGTTCGCTGATGCAGGCGGAAATGCTGTAACAGACGATTGGACCTTTAACTTTTGGTTCCATCCAGGCACAACTGGTGCTATGGATATGCTTGATCAATGGAACTACACTACTGCAGGAGGTGCTGTAAAGTTCCTTTATCTTAATTCGGATGGATCAATAAAAATATTAGCTAATGATGGGACTACAGCAATAGGTACTACCACAGGAACACCATTGACAGATAGAACAAAATTTTATCATATTTCGTTGCAGTACGAATATAATTTTGGAAGTGCTAGGTATTATGTTTATGTAGATTCAGTTCTTCAGCCACTGGACAACGGATTTAATTATACCGATTCTCACAGTACAATAAACGATGGTGTCCTTGTTTCACTTGATCCAAGCGGGCCAAACGGAACAGGAGCTCGTTTTGCAGACAATCAGTTATGGAAGGGGCTTCGAACTACAACCGAGCAAAGGACTGATGCTCAAGCATATGCAGATGGATCAAATTTTGCTACACACGCAGCAACAGCAAGCGGAAGCCAAGAACTTATTTATTGGCAAGATTACGAAAGTACTACTCTGACGGGCACGAATTCTTTTAGAGGTTTGAAAAGCGGAACGACATGGACCGTGTCAGACTATTCTTCGGGGCAGGGAAATACCTCTACTCATACAGCTGTGTCTCAAAGTGGTATCGCAGGATATATAACAACCGGCCACTATCTTCACACAACAGATACAAACCAGATAGATGTAAGTGGGTGGGTTAATCTAGAGGGTATGGCGGTTACAGGCACGTTTGCAGCGGGATCTATAACTCGCTACCTTATATCATACGACGACAGGGTAACTTGGAGCTATTGGACTGGCAGTGCGTGGGCTACTACGGCGCTTGGAAATATTCATACGACTGGAATGACGCGCGGAACAATGGAGGGCATAACCCAAGCTAATTGGGCAGCCAGCGGTGGTTTTGACGCGGACAGTACAACTACCTTAGACTTTGCTGCGAGCCTTAAATCTACCGGTGGTGCAACCACCCCTGTCTTAGATTTAATAACCATCGGCTACGATGATGTATCTGCTACTTCTGGAACACTGGAATCACCTACAATAGATACTGGAGGCGCAAATAATAGCTTTGGAAATATTGGCTGGACAGAATCGAACACAAGCGTCACAAAGATTGTTAAGTTTCAGGTAGCTGTAAAGTCTGCAGATAGTGGATGGGTGAGCGGAGATTATCTTGGCCCAGACGGAACAACGGGAACCTTTTATACAACAGCAGCAGGAGAAGCCATTAGAGCAGGAGATGACGGCAACCAGTACGTGCGATACAAAGCAACAATTGTAAGAGATGCAGGAGACGCAGATTCAGCAAGTTTAGACGATGTGTCTCTGGCGTATAGCGTGTATTCTGCAAGCGCTACATTTACAAGTTCAGCATTCGACACAGAAGCCTCTGCAGTAGCATTATCGAGTTTAGGGTGGACAGAAATAACTCCGGCAGGAACAGACGTGCAATTTCAGATACGAACAGCACCAGATAGCGCAGGTAGTCCGGGGACATGGACCGATTTTTGTGGTCCAGATGATGGTGCTGCTGGGTGTTCAACAGGAACGTATTTTACAGCTCCAGCAGGCTCAGAAACGATAGATGCCGACTTTGGAGATGTAACAGATGATCAGTGGATTCAATACAAAATAACATTAACATCAGATGGAACAGCAACCCCTACTGTTAGCGCAGTTAATTATGGTTATGTTGTGAATACAGCACCAACAATCTCAAACGTTACGGCAACTCAAGGTAGTAATGGAGTAGTAACAGTTGGGTACGATTTTGCGGATAGCGAAGAAGCAAACGGAACAATCTCGCTGTACTATCAACTAGCAGGAGTAACCTTAAATGAAACATTAACAAGCAGTGACACAGGGGCAGTAACACTGTCAACTGCAACAAATTTCCCAGCAAGCGGAAAGATATTAATAGACAGCGAAATAATAGATTATTCAGGAAATGATGGAACAGATTTAACAATAGTAGAAAGAGGCTACGATACAAGTAACGCAGCAGCACATAGCTCCGGAACAGCAGTGTACTTGTTGGCAGTAACAGTAGGAGGGGACGCAGGTGCAAGTATAACAACAGGAACGAGCAAAAGCGCAACCTGGACAGCAAAGACAGATAAAGATGGTTTCTATGGAACTGCTGTAGTAAGAGTGTTAGTAGACGACGGAAACTCAGCGCTGCAATATGGTGCAGCTAATGCAAGTTCATTTAACCTAGATACGAAAGACCCAACGGGCGTGAGTATTCTTATAGATGCAAGCGAAGCAACAGCGAACAGGGCAACCCTAACAATCGCGGCAAGCGACGACAACACGGTCACAATGAATGTTACAAACGACAGCGGATATGCAGACGATCTGGTAAACACGAATGCAGGAACATATGTAACCTATGCAACAAGCAAAACAAGCTGGATACTAGAAGCAGACGAAGATATAGTGTATTTACAAATAAAAGACGCAAAAGGAAATACCGCAACAGATTCAGCAACAACGCCAGATAAACCAGATGACCCAGCAATAGCAGAAATATCTAATACACTCGTAAGTCCGGCGCTTTATGGAATGTATGTAACATGGAGTATAGCGTCAGATCCACCATCGGCAACAGCTACATATGACATATACAGAAAAGTAGGAGCCGGTTCATACAGCTCGCTAACAACAGACATAGCAAGAGGAACGAATAATTATGCAAATACAGGATTGTCACTAGACTCAACATATACCTATTATATAGTAACAAAAGACAGTGACGGAAATATAAGTCAAAGATCGTCTGAGATAGCAGGAATAGCAAACGGGAGTCTAGATACAGGAGAAGGCCCAGGCAGTAACGACACAACAGCGCCAGTAATAAGTGCAACTGCCCCAGTCGCACTAGTAAGCGGAAACTCGGTTACAATAACCTACACATCAACAGCAGTAGCAGCAGATACAAGCACAACAACAGAAGGATATGTAGACTACAGAATAACAGATGCAAGTTTTAGTTCGGCCGGAACATTAAAGGCTTCAAATAATACGGCAGTAGATGATGGGAGCACTATTACTGTAGTAATATCTGGATTAGCAAACAATACGCTGTATTATTACAGAATAGGAGCAGAGGATCCTTCTGGAAATAAAGGAACAGACGACAATAGTGGTGCTGGATATACCTTTACAAGTGAAAGCGGGCCAATTGCATCATCAGGAAACACTGCAGGCGGTTCACAGGCAGATGCAATAGATCCAACAATAATAGCGTTCGCAGTAACATCGGTAACAAGCACAACAGCAACAATGAACATGCAGGTAAATGAAGTGTCTACAATGAGAGTGGTGTATGGGTTAGATCCAAAAGTATTAGATACAGAGGTAATAAAAGAAGAATTAGCAAATATTCACAAACTAACAATAACAGATTTAGAGCCAAACACACTGTATTATGCAAGAGCATATGCAAAAGATTTTTCAGGAAATGAATCTGAATCGAGTAGTGCCGAGCAATTTAAGACCAGTGATCCCCAAATCTTAATAGAGGTGCCAATCGCAGGAGAAGGAGAAGAAGCAGACAGAGTAACAGAAGGAAATATAACAGAGACTATTATTGCTCCTGACGTAGAGACCGAACCGTTTGTGGTAGAGCTTAGCTTTGAAACAGGAATAAGAACCGACGAAGACCGGAGTGTTAAGGAGGCTGTGGTAGAAAGACTAAAGTCCGATTTTCAAGAGGTTGTTCAGCATATTACTCTTGGTACGTTAAGTCAGAATCCGACATCATTAGCACAATTTGTCCAAGTAGCGTCGTCCGAATTGCCCCCACCAACAATAGTAGATGGACTGCCAATAACAGAAGCAACAGCAACATCAGCAGCATTTTCATGGCAAACAGACACACAAGCAAATAGTTTGGTGGCAATAGTGCCAGATAATTTGTATAACGCAAATGCAGAAGAGCCGTATTTAATTGAGCTTGGGAACTCAAGTGAATTTGTAAAAGAACATTTTGTGTCTATTACAGATTTACGGCCAGCAACAAGATATCATTACCAAATAAGGTCGCAGGGCTCATTAGGACCAACAGCAAAAAGTAGAGATTATGAATTCCAAACTCTGTCAGAGCAGTTATCTATAATAGTGGCAGAAGTGCTCGAGATAGAGGCAGCACGAGCAACAGTGTTCTGGCGAACAAGTGTAGATGCCGACAGCCAAGTAGAATATATTCCACTGAACGAAAACGGAGAACCATTACTCGATCAAGTAGGAACACAAGGAAGAACGGATAAATCCACAGACCATACAGTCGAGCTAAAAGGCTTAGAATCTGGAACAGGCTATTTACTAAGAGTCATAAGTAGAGACGGGACAGGCCAAGAAATAGACCAGTTCTTACCTCAAATTCAAACAACGAGAGATAGTGATGTGCCAATTTTATCGCAAATAAATGCATTGTCTACATTGTATCCAGGAGAAAAACCAAAAGTGCAGACATTAATAACCTGGAGAACAAACGAGAAAGCAAACAGTCAGGTAGAATACTGGAAAGGCCTAAGAGAACCAAAAGATAAAGAGAATAGAGTAGTAACACCAGTAGGGGCAGAATACACAAGAAATCATGTTATAGTGCTCACTGGCTTGGTGCCAGGTGATGTGTATCAATATAAAGTGAAAAGTGTGGACGAAACAGGTAATGTGTCCGACTCAGAAGCATTTACATTACTAGCGCCATCAAGCACAGAGAGTGTAGTAGAAGTAATCGCAGACAACTTCTCTGATATCTTTGGTTGGCTTCAGGTCGGCAACTAGTTAGAAAAGTATGCGCTTGTGGATAAATAGCCATATTTATCAAAAATATGGCTATGCTCCGACTCAACTACCGTTATCGTTTTTTCGCCACAAATTTGGTATACTTAGAGGGAATTAAAAAGCACAAAACAAAGATACACAGCAAAATATGAAATTTCAATATACATTTTATTTTGCATTTAAAATGTTCCAAACCAATAAACTCAGAACGTTTTTAACTGTTCTGGGCATTAGTATTGGAATTGGTACCATCCTTTTTCTCGTTTCGCTTGGGTATGGATTGCAAGCATTGCTGCTAGATAGAATTGCGAGCAAGGGAGCCCTTCTTTCTATAGATGTTAAATCTAAAGAAGATTTACTCTTTATTACCGATGAAGTAATAGAAGAAACTAAAAAACTACCAGGAGTAGAGTCTGTAGTGCCGGTGGCTACTACAAAGGGATTAATTAAGCTAGACGATGTACAGGGTGGTACAGTTGTAAATATTGTTGATCCTGCATATTTTGATTATTTTCCAACAAAACCAGAAGCAGGGGAATACATTACAGCTGATGCCGAAGGAAATACAAATGGTATTGTTGTTTCGGAGGCTATTTTAAAACTGTTCGATCTTAAATTAGCCGATGTTTTTGACGAAAACAATAACCCTCTCAAAACAATAGATGTTGTCTTGTTTTGGGAAAAGCAAAAAGACCCAGAAGCACTCGAGGCAGAAGACGAGATTATCTTACAGTCAAGCAATATTGTGCCTGCCTTTTTGGAAAAACCGTTGCCAATTATTGGGGTTATTAAAGACCCGATTGTAACGTATGTCTATATCGCACGCCAAGATGTAACCGAAATACTTACAGAGAGTTACAGTGAAATGAAAGTAAAAACGGTAGACGATCTTTCGAGAGAAGCCGCAAGAAATTTCGCCCTCGAAAGAGGATTCGATGTGACTGCTGTCGTTGATACACTCACACAAACTACTCGAATTTTTAGAATTATTCAAATCACTCTAGGTATTTTTGGATTAGTTGCCTTGATTGTTTCTGCTATTGGAATGTTTAACACCATGACGATTGCTCTTCTCGAGCGTACCCGTGAAATAGGAATTATTAAATCACTTGGAGCAAAGCGTATAGATGTTTCGAATCTCTTCCTTATCGAATCCGGTTTGCTGGGTCTTCTTGGCGGTATTGGAGGTATTTTATTTGGATATATTTTAGGATTTGTTTTTAATGTCGGGTTAAATATTTTGGCGTCGTTCCTTGGTGGAGAAGCGGTCAAATTGTTCGAACGACCTCTCTGGTTTATTGCTACTATATTTGTTTTCTCTGGAATAGTCGGTTTTACAACAGGAATATATCCAGCTATCCGCGCAAGTAAGCTCAACGCCCTAGACGCTTTAAGGTATAAGTAATTTTATGGAACCTCTCATACAAGCATCAAACGTTAACGTTACCTATCAATACGGAGAAACCAAGTTTCAGGCGTGTAAAAATGGAACTATTGATATTTACGAAGGAGAATTTATTGTTATTTTTGGTCCTTCTGGGTCTGGGAAATCTACTTTATTATACGCAATTTCTGGATTAGAGACAGTAGACTCTGGTGATATTGTTGTAAAAGACGTAAACATCACTAAGGCAACACCAAAAGAGCTTGTTGATATAATGCAAAATGAATATGGCTTTGTATTTCAATCTTATAATCTAATTAGTCGTCTTACATGCATGGAGAATGTAATACTCCCAGGCGCACTTGCAGGCAGAAAAAGTGATGAAATTGCAAAAAAAGGCGAGGAACTTTTAAAAAGATTTGGCATTTGGGAGCATAGAAACAAATATCCATCGAATTTGTCTGGTGGGCAACAGCAGCGAGTTGCAATTTCTCGGTCGCTCATTAACAGTCCAAGTATATTGTTAGCCGATGAGCCAGTTGGAAATTTAGACAGCTCGAACGCAAAACTTGTAATGGAAATTATGACAGAGTTAAACAGAGAAGGCATTACATTACTTCTTGTTTCCCATGACCCTTCCTATATTAAATATGCTCATAGAACAGCTTATATTAGAGATGGAGAAATTGTACGTATTCAAGCAAATTCTCATAGAAAGCAAATTAAACCTCCCACAAAAGATGACGCAGGAAGAAGTAGGATGGAATTGTTGATGGATTCATATCCAGAACTCGTGGTATACGGCTTCCCACATATGGAGCCTATCGTAAAAGCTAAGATGGTTGCTCAGTACTTAATGAACCCGCTTGATAGTAAACAGATGATAGAACTTGAAAGGGCAATAGAGCAAAATATAGAAGGTAAGCTTCAGGGCAATAAATTTGTTTCAAAATTATCTGATATTCATGGCGCAGGCTTAACAAAGAAAGCTGCAGTAAAATTTGCAGAAGAAGTGGCTGAAATTGTCGCCGAAGGTGAACTAGCTGCAAAGCAAGGTGAATCGGACTCCTTGCAAAAGGCAGAGCGTCTTGCAGATCGTCTCCGTAAAATATTGAGAGAAGAGTTTTCATTCAGACTTTCACCTGCGCAACAAAAAAGCTTAGACATTGGGCTAGAGCTTAGACTTGCGAGCCAAATAAAAAAAGAAGAACTAGCAGATTTCCTAGCAAGATCCCAGAAAAAAGGAGGAGTGGGCTTGTCGAAATCTGTATCTAAAGATATTGCTAGGGAGGTTGAACTTGCTATTCTTGTTGGATATAAGGAGGAAAATTAATTAAATAACAAAAAAAGAGCACTAAGCATGCTTTTTTTATTTGAAAAAATTTAATGAGTATGCAAGGATGGGTATGTAGTTATTGATCCTATGACAATATTTCAGATAGCGGTTCTCGTTTTTATAGCCTTTATTATATTAAGGGTTTTGTTTCGTTTTTCTAAAAAAGAGCTTACTTCAAGGGAAACAGTATTATGGTGCTTTTTTTGGCTTGTTTCTGGGTTTTTGGTGGGGTTTATGAGAAAAACTGACGTATTAGCTCAACAATTTGGGATAGAGAGAGGGGCTGATCTTTTTGTAGCGATATCTATTGTAGTTGGATACTATATAATGTTTCGGGTATTTGTCCATATCGAAAAAATCGAGCGCGATATTACAACCCTTACGCGAAAGTTGGCGCTAAAGGATCACGAAGAGCAGGATCGCTATAAGCAAGGATAAAAATATGAACACTACTCTCCCTTCAGTGGCGATATGCATTGTTACCTTTAAAAACGAAAAAGACATTTCTGGGTTGATTGAAAGTCTTTCAAATACAGAATATCCTAAAGATAAAGTCCATGTTTTTATAGCTGATAATAACTCGGAAGATGATACTGCTCGTCTTATGAACGAAAAAGTTGATAAGCTGCCATTTTCATCTCTTTTTAATCAAAATAAAAGTAATATTGGATTTGATCAAGCTAATAATAAATTAGTTAATAGGGCGGTAAAAAATGATCCAACGTATATAGTGCTTTTAAACCCAGACACTGTTGTTCATAAGAAATGGCTTAAAGAGTTAGTTGCTGAAATGGAATTACATCCAGAAGCTGGAGTTGCTCAATCTCTTTTGCTTTTAAAATCCGACCCGCTTAAAATAAATACTAAGGGTAATGCACTCTATTTTCTTGGGTTGGGATATATTACAGGTCTGTACTCGTCGGCAAAAAATGTGTATAACAAGCAAAGTCACGAAATAGGATACAGTAGCGGAGCTGCGTCATGTTATCGAGTAAAGGTTTTAAAACGTACAGGGCTTTTTTATCCTGATTTTTTTTACCTCGAAGATCTTGACCTTTCGTGGAGAATGAAGCTTTTGGGGTATACATCAATTCTTTGTCCTAAATCGATAGTGTGGCATGATTACACGTTTAGCAAAGGAGCTTATAAAATGAAAGCAATAGAGCTTAGTAGGTATAAAGTTCTATTGCAAAATTATCGATTACCAACGCTTTTACTGCTACTTCCAGCTCTCATTTTTTTTGAGATCCTTGTGATCCTAGGCTCTATAAAAGAAGGGTGGTACAAGGAAAAATTTAAAAATTATAGTGAACTTATAAAATCAATAAAGATTATTAGAAAAAGAAGAGAAATTATTCAAAAAAATAGAAAAACAAAGGACCGGACTCTCTTAAACTCCATGGTGCTTACTCTGCAATTTCCAGAAGGGACCCCGTTTCTTATTCGATATTTTCTTAATCCTGTAATAGTTACTTATGGTTGGATCATCAGATCAGTTGTGTGGTGGTAAAGTCGCTATTGTCTCTGCAACATTTGCCCCCATAACCGGTGGAATGGCGCAGGCAACGTATTATCATGCAGCCCTTCTTTCACAATATGGACATGATGTAACACTGTTTACGCAGTCAGGATTTTCTGATTCCAACAGCCAAATGAATTTTGATAAACAATTCTCCTTTCGTATAACTCGTCTGGATCCAGTTTATTCGAAAGGCTTTGCAGCTTA
>JABIPD010000104.1 GCA_018698735.1 Candidatus Jacksonbacteria bacterium
ATCTTCTTGTTCTACAAACGACATTTCCATATCTAGCTGCGTAAACTCTACCTGCCTGTCGCCGCGTTGGTCCTCGTCTCTAAAACATCGAACAATCTGAAAATATCTGTCCATACCAGCCACCATTAACAACTGTTTGTATTGCTGTGGCGATTGCGGTAATGCATAAAACTCGCCATCGTGAAGCCTCGATGGTACTAAAAAGTCGCGAGCACCTTCTGGTGTGCTTTTAGATAACACCGGCGTTTCTATTTCTATAAAATTTTTCTTTTCTAAATAATCTCGAATCTTTTTTATAAACACATACCGCATCTCCATGTTTTTCTTCATGTGCTGGCGGCGCAAATCAAGATAGCGATATTTTAATCTGGTTTCTTCGTTTACATTAATCTTTTTTTCGCGTTCGTCTATTTCGAATGGCGGGGTTTTTGATTCCGAAAGCACCGTGACTTCAGTAATCTCTACCTCTATTTCTCCGGTATCGAGATTTTTATTAACCATGTCATCTGGGCGTGCTACAACCGTGCCTTTTACAGTAACCACAAATTCCGGGCGTACCACATCTAGCTCTGCAGCTGCCTCTTTATTTTTCTCTGGGTTTGCTACCACCTGCGTTAGTCCGTATCTATCTCTCAGGTCGACAAAAATAACCCCGCCATGGTCTCGGCGTGAATAGACCCAACCAGAAAGCTCGACGTCTTTTCCGACGTCTTCTTTAGTAAGTTCATTACATGTATGTGTACGTAGCATAGAATATCGTTTATCATTGTCATTGCGAGGAGGCCTAAAGCCGACGCGGCAATCTCTTAAAAATAAAGAAATGCACACGAGATTGCTTCACCTCCTTTGGTCGTTCGCAATGACACTAAATCATTGGCTAGGTTATCATGATTAAGCTAAAAACTAAATATTGACAAAACAGAGAATAAATACTAAAAATAACAATATAAGGAGAAAGATGATGCGAGATCCTATCCAAGGTATTGTAACAGCAAGGGCCCAACCCCATAGCTGTTTTCAGAGGCCCCGAAGTCACGTTCGCTCAAGAGACAGAGTTAGCGATTTAGTCCCCGACTTCGGATCTGTCTTGCCAAGCGAGAAACCAGCTAAACCATTATCGGACGAACAACAGCTCGATGCTTGGCGACGGACCATGGAGTTTATGTTCCCGGGATAGCGTGAGTTTCGTTATACAGAGCGTAAGCGTTAACTGCTTGCGCCTCTTTTTTTATGATAATGAGGAGTAACAAGCAACAGCTTCATGAGCTCTATCAGCATAAGCACTACTATTCCATGGCCTACAACCAATATCCAGCCAGCTGGATGCAATGGCACCGTGTTAAGTAATTTTTGAAGATGCGGTTCGTACAAAGAAACAACCTGCAAAACAAATCCTAAACCAACAGCCCCTAATAAAAATTTATTCGCAAGAATATTCGATCGCCATATCGGCGCCCTCAGACTTCGTAAAGAAAACACATAAAATAATGAGTCTACCCCCAGCATGGCAAAGGTAACACTACGAGCAAATACTTCATCTTGCGTTACTCTATATACAACATAAAATCCTAACAAACTCATTAAACCGGTAATAACACTCCCTAAAAAGATAACTTTCTTCATTGGTTTTGTTACCACGGGTTCGTTTCTATCTCTTGGTGGGTCGTTTAACACATCTGGGTCGCCTGGCTCGAATGTTAATGCCAAATCTGGCAAACCATCGGTAATTAAATTAATCCACAAAATTTGGGCCGGCAAAAGTGGCAGCGGTAAATGCAATAAAAAACTCGACAAAATAAGCACCACCTCAGAAAAACTGTCGGTAAGTAAATACAATATAACCTTTCGAATATTTTCGTAGATGGTTCGGCCTTCAGAAATCGCACGGATAATCGTAGAAAACCTATTATCTAACAACACCATATCTGCTGCGCCTTTAGAAACATCGGTTCCAGAGCCTAATGCTATGCCAATATCTGCTTTCTTTAATGCCGGAGCGTCGTTTACGCCATCGCCTGTCATTGCCACCACCTCGCCCTCTGCTTGCAATGCCTGAACGATCCGCAATTTATGCTCTGGGGTTACACGCGCATACACAGACACGGTCTTTAATCTATCTACTAAATCTGCATCTGTTAACGCATCTAACTGTCCGCCTTCTATAATGTTCTCTTTTTGCGTTGGAAGATTCAGCTCTTTTGCTATCGCCTGAGCGGTAAGCTTATGATCGCCAGTCATCATAACTGGTTTCATGCCAGCACGAATGCACTGCTTAATTGTTTTTTTAGTGTCCTTTCGTAACGGATCTTTCATTGCAAATAATCCAACCAATGTATAGCCATTATCTATTGCTTTCAGCTGCTGTATTTTTCCTTTTCCAGAGCCAACAGATTTATATCCACAAGCCAACAACCTTAACCCTTGTTTGCTATATTCTTTTATTTGTAATTCTAATTCTTTCTTTTTTGCCTTCGATAAAACTTCCGGCTTGTTGCCGACCAATACGTGAGTAGCTTTTTCAAAAATTTTCTCTGGTGCGCCTTTTATATACAAAACATTTTCTTTTCCTTTTGCATGAAGTGTTATCATGTATTTTGATTTTGAATCAAAAGGAATTTCGTCGTGCCGAGGTTCTTCTTTTTGTACTGCCTCAGTATCTACACCAACATTTAACGCCGCATAGAGTAAAGCTGCTTCGGTTGGCGAGCCTTTAATTTGGATATGCTCAAACTGCGCTTCTGGGTTATCTATAAACGAATTATTATTTAACACCCCTATCTTTAACATTTCCTGTAGCTCTTGGCCGGCAGCTTTCCCGTCGAGCTCTTTGTGAGATTTTTTAAGCATGTCCGCCTGATGGCTCGCAGTAACAATATGCACCACCCGCATTTTTCCTTCTGTTAAGGTGCCTGTTTTATCAGTACAAATAACAGTCGTGCTTCCAAGCGTTTCCGATGCAACTAATTTTCTTACCAAGCTACCCTCTTTTAATATACGCTGCATTCCTATCGCCAAAATAACAGTAACCGCAACAATTAATCCCTCGGGAATGGCAGCTACAGAAAGAGCAACAGACAGTGTAAACATATGACCGATCGAGCTTCCAGACAACACGCCAACAGCAAAAATAAGAATTGCAATTGCAAGCACCAATAATCCAACTTTTTTGCTAAATTTTTCTAACCCTTTTTGAAGAGGCGTAGAAATCTCTTTTATTTCTTTAATCGATTGGGCTATTTTGCCTATCTCGGTGTGCATGCCGGTCTCTACCACAATTGCTATCGCTCTGCCAGTTGTAACCAGCGTGCCTGCAAACACCATATTTTGCTGATCTCCTGGAGTGCTTTTTTTATTTACCACCGAAACTCTTTTCTCTGTTGGTAATGACTCGCCGGTAAGTAATGCCTCGTTTACTTTAAATTGGCTTAATATTTCTACAACCCGAGAATCTGCAGGCACTCTGTCGCCAGCTTCTAGCTCGATACTATCACCAGGAACTAATTCCGAACTGTCGCATTCATGCAGCTCGCCATCTCGAAAAACTTTTACGTTGTATTTAATAATGCTCCGTAGATTCTGCAAAGCAGTGTTGGCTTTATTTTCCTGAAAAAATCCAACAATAACATTTAATGCCACTGCCAACAGAATCACCATACTATCGACATGCTCTCCAAGATACCAACTTATAATTGCTGCCAACAATAATATATACGTAAATGTATTAGCAAATTGACGAACAAAAATACGCAGCCGAGAAAGCTTCTTGGCTTGCGCAATAACATTTGCACCATACTGTTTTATTCGTGCCTTTGATTCTTTTTCAGAAAGCCCTTTTTTTGAGGTCTTCAATTTTTTAACAACCTCAGAAAGAGTACTCTGATACCAGCTATTTGACGGCTTTTTCTTTTGGTTTTTCTTAATAGACATATATAGAGAATTGTACCACATTCAAATAGAAAAAAAGAAACATCTTTGCGCCCAGAGGGATTTGAACCCCCGACCATTGGCTTAAAAGGCCACTGCTCTACCAACTGAGCTATAGGCGCAAAGATGCTTCTTTTTTCTCAATACCATTACAACTATAACGCTCCCTTCATAAGGCCACTGCTTAGGCAGCTACCTCCGCCAAAGGCGGATCAGCCTCTGGCTGAAACGAGAGCTATAGGCGCAAAGATATTTCTTTTAAAACAAAAATATAATACCAGAAAATTTTCCATTAGTAAACCCCTCTTATCTTATCCACACCCCTAATAGTGCAAAAAGTGTGACTAGAGCCCTTGAGCGACTCTTTTATCTCACGTAGGATACATTGATATGGCAGAAGACATAGAAAAAATCCCGCCGCAAAATTTAGAGGCCGAACAATCGGTACTTGGGGCCATGCTGATAGATCCTGATGCTATTATAAATGTAGCAGATATTTTAAATGAAACCGATTTTTATAAAGAAACTCATGGCTTTATTTTTGAGGCAATGACAGAAGTATTCGACCAGCACTTGCCCATAGATTTATTAAACATTTCCAATAGACTGCTAGAAAAAAACCAGCTCGAACTTATCGGTGGCAGAGCATATTTAAGTGAACTTACAAATATTGTACCAACAGCCAGTAACGTTACAAGCTATGCGAAAATCGTGCAAAAAAAAGCGACGCTACGAAGGCTTCTAAAAGCAGGGAATGAAATTACTGCGATTGCGTACAAAGAAGAAGAAGACCCAGACGGGTTACTCGATTTAGCAGAACAAACCCTCTTTAGTGTTTCCCAAAGCCATCTTCAACAAAATTTTACGCCGATTACAAAAGTATTATCCGAAACCTTCGAAAGAATAGACGAACTCCACAGAGGCGATGGAAGCATGCGAGGAATCCCAACCGGGTTTACCGATTTAGACAACCTGCTTTCTGGGTTACAAAAATCTGACCTTGTTATTCTTGCAGCCAGACCTTCGGTGGGTAAAACAACCTTCGCCTTAGACATTGCACGAGAAGCAGCAGTAAAAAACAAAACTAAAGTCGGGATATTTTCTCTTGAAATGTCTAAAGAACAATTAGTAGACAGATTACTTGCAACCCAGGCTGGAATAGATTTATGGAAAATGAGAACCGGAAAACTCTCGCACGGAGAAGGCTCTGATGAATTTCCACGGATTGGGCAAGCAATGGGAGTTCTTTCCGAAGCGCCTATATTTATAGACGACACTCCGATGGCAAATATTATGCAGATTCGGACCAAATGCCGTAGGCTTCAAACAGAACATGGGCTTGATTTAATTATTATAGACTACCTTCAGCTTATGGAAGGCAGAAATTCGAGTGCAGGAGAAAACCGGGTGCAGGAGGTTTCGGAAATTTCTCGTGGATTAAAAGCTGTTGCCAGAGAATTGCAGGTTCCGGTGCTTGCGCTCTCTCAGCTTTCTCGTGCAGTAGAAACAACCAAACCAGCTATCCCAAAACTTGCACATTTGCGTGAATCTGGTTCAATAGAACAAGACGCAGATATAGTTATGTTTGTATACAGAAAAGCCACAGACAGAAACTATCAAGAAAGCGAACTTACACCAGAAGAAAAAAATACCGCAGAAATTCATATTGCCAAACATAGAAATGGTCCTACCGGTGTAACTCAGCTCTTTTTCGACTCTGCGCGTGTTAGTTTTAAAAATTTAAAAAACGCCCCTCCTCCTAGTCAATAAAAAATAAGCCGATCTGCGAATAAAATGTCCTGTTTCTAATTTTTTATTTCGTACTTCGTGCTTTCTACTTATATATGTTCAACAAAATTAAGCATTTAAAAGATCTTAGATCTCAGGCAAAAAAACTACAGGACGAGCTTTCTCAAGAAATTATTGAGAACGAAAAACATGGTATTACCTTAAAAATGAACGGTAACCAAGAAATCTTAGGTATCACTTTACCAGAAGACCAACTTTCACCTGATAACAAAACAAGTCTCGAAAAAAACATTAAAGATATATTCGAAGACACGCTTAAAAAATTACAACGGAAGATGGCAGAAAAAATGATGAAAGGTAAAGATATTTCTGATATCAATATTCCAGGTTTGGAATAGCCTGTCATTGCGAGAATTTTATGCTTCCAAAATTCGAAGCAATCTTAAGCTCATCTCTTATCTAAATAATTGTCGTTCCCTAACGAGATTGCTTCGGTAGATGCATACCTCGCAATGACAAAGCAGTATGCGCCATATCCCATCCGCGCTTGAAAAAGCGATGGAACAATTCGAAAAACTCCCAGGCATCGGCCCTAAAACGGCCGAGCGTTTTGTATTATATTTAATGAAGCGTCCAGAAGAAGAAATTTTCGCATTCACTGCTGCTCTTCGGGCATTAAAGGAAGGCGTTCATATCTGCCCGCAATGTTACAACTTTGCAGACAACGAAAACGAGCTATGTAGTATTTGTAGAAGCGGCAAACGAGACCCTAAAACTATTTGTGTGGTGGCAGAATCGAGCGATGTGGTGGCTATAGAAAACACCAGCGAATACCACGGGCATTATCATGTTCTTGGTGGCACATTAAGCCCTATCCACGGCATAACCCCAGAAAGACTTCGTATAGAACAACTTATAGAAAGAATTACAAACCACGCTCCTAATGAAATTATTCTCGCATTAAACCCCGATGTTGACGGAGAGGCTACTTCGCTGTATCTTACCCGGTTGATTAAGCAGCACGCTGTTAAACTGTCACACCTTGCTCGAGGGTTACCAATGGGATCAGATCTCGACTATGCCGACGAAATAACCCTTAGCAACGCGCTCCACCATAGAAGGGAGATACACTAATGGCGATTGAGCTTAGCGCCATAGAAGCCGCTCTTTACGAGAACGACGAAACCACTGCAGATGTTGTGTACAGGGTGATTGATGGCGATGATTGTTTAAACTGGGAGGCTTTTGCAGCTTCCTTCCAAGCTCCCCGCAACTCGCAACACCCCGCTGCTAAATGGTTTATCGAAACCAGCCGCCATTCCTATTACCCGAACGGCAAAGATATTGTAGTAGCCCCAAAAAGCAACCTCTAACCCACCACTGATTGTTTGTTTCTCTGGTGGTTTTTCGTATCAAAAAACCGCCTGGCGAGTTAGGCTCTGCCAGACGGGATCATAGGACGAAAACGTCGCCCTAGGCTACTAGACACTGTAGGTTCCTAGCTCTAATGGAGTCACAAGATGGGCGACTGCTCGTGGATAGTCTTCGAAAAACCACGAATACTCCCTAACGAGCATAGAAACATCTGCTCTGCTCCGGGGCTCAAATCGGACGAGCACCAATGAGACGCTCTCTTGGGGATCATTCCTCATTTGAACTCTCATGAAGAGATGCTCAAAGACGATTTCCCCGCTGTCAGATGATCGATCCCACCCAACAACAGTAACACTGTCTTGAGAGGCACGCTCTATCAGGAACGGCTGCCTTAGATGATTTGCAGAGAGCATAACCGTATCCGAAAGAACGTCCATCATGGCCTCTTGTATCGCGTCTCCCAACCCGAGACTTTTCACTGCCATGGATCTTCTCCTTCCCTGTTGAGTAGTTTATTCCTCATCAGTGAATTTCATGTGTACACAATACGCTACCTACCTTATTTTGATTATAAAAAAATAGCTCATAGCTGAGCCATTCTTTTATAATCAAAATTTGTCTTATGCGGAAATTTTATCGATTCGGATTTGGGTTTTGTGCTGTCTATGACCCTGAACTTTATGATACCGAGATTTAGATTTAAATTTCTCTACCCGAACCTTTTTATCACGAGCATGCCCAACAACAGTAGCCTGTACTTTTACGCCAGACACGAGTGGGGTTCCTACGGTAACTTTAGAGCCATCTTCTTCTGCTACTAAAAGTGGTTCGAATTCAACTTTTTCGTTTTCGGCTTGTGGAAGTTTCTCTATAGAAATGGTTTTTCCTTCTTCTACCTGATACTGCTTTCCGCCGGTTTTTATTACTGCAAACATATCTTTAAGCTAATCTTTACTATAAACAACGTGAGTACTATACAACAGCCCCTTATTTTAGTCAAGAATATCCGATAATGGAAAATGTACTCAACGAAGTGCGATTTTGTAGAGACGTATCGGTGATACGTCTTGCATACAAACTGGAAAAGACGCATTACCAATGCGTCTCTACAGAATTCAAGGCACTTTAATGCAGACCATCCCTCCGTCCCTTCCTTCTAAAGGAGCAGGATATGCATTTTCTCCTCCTTGCATAGGGGGAGATTAAGAGGGGGTTATTCTAATGCCAAAAATAAACGGCTCACGTGATGAGCCGTTTATTTTGGCTAATTTTGGCAAAGAAAAGAAGCGCATGTACTCAGATGTACAGAGGCGCCTCAAGGGGTTGGAGCAACGTTCCGCGTGAACGCTGCTATTTCAGGATCACCATGCGTCGCATCTCGGAGTACTGCCCGGCTTCGATGCCGTAGAAGTATACTCCGCTGCTAACGCGTTCGCCGATTTCGTTCGTGCCGTCCCAGTAAGCTGCGGCATCGCGGCTGCGATACTCACCAGCTTCGTGATGGCCGAGGTCGATTTGGCGAACTCGTTGGCCGTTCGGTCGGTAGACCGAGATCGTCACGTCCGACGCTTCGCTAAGCTCGAACGGAATCCAGGTTTCCGGGTTGAACGGGTTGGGGTAGTTCTGCATCAGCCGCGGCTGCGCCGGAACCACCGTATGGACTGGCCGCTGGTCACCAAGCAACAAGCGCTGCAGGTGGTTGCTCCAGCTCGTATCCGGCAGGTTGCGGAAGGCGTCTTCGACGTCGACCACACTTGCCGTATCGAGCGAGGGTGCAGCTAGACTGACCAGATTGGCCCAGTTTTCGCCATCCATCGACAACACGTCTGATTCGCTTGCGATCACGATGAACGCATCCCCTAGTCCGGAGAGCGCACCACCGCCTTCATTCGCAAGCACCAGTTCGCCATGCCACTCGGAGAGCACTCGTTGAATCGAAGGAGACAACGAGTACCAATCACCCGCCTGGATGATCGGACCAAAGCGAGGCGCGCCGACGAAGTTGATCCCCGCGTCTAAACGCACTTCGACTGGAATCGCCGTTCCCTCTAGTTCGAGGTCCATAGGCGACTTCATGTTGGCAGCGAATGACCGACCCGCGATGAGCAGGTCCGGATGCTCCGCAGCATGTTGGAAGACGCCGGCTTCGAGAAGCACCAACTGAGTCAGGCCCTCGAAGAGGTACTGCTCCAGATCTGATACAGTCCAGCCATTGTCAACCGCCACGTGGAACATGTTGAGACCGAC
>JABIPD010000105.1 GCA_018698735.1 Candidatus Jacksonbacteria bacterium
ATGAATGTATATAATGCCTTGGCAGCGTGGTGTGTTGGTGAGGTGCTCGATATTTCTAAAGAAAAACGAGCCCTAGCATTCAAAAATATAACAACCGTGCCAGGCAGGATGGAAAAAATAGAGAAACACGGTATAACAGTTATTGTAGACTACGCGCACGATGCTGCGGCTCTCGAGAATGTATACGAAACTTTAATAGACATGAAATCTTCGGAAGGTAAATTAATAGGAGTTCTTGGGGCAACTGGTGGTGGGCGGGACAAAGAAAAACGCCCGATTCTTGGAAAACTAGCAGCTCATTACTGCGACGCCTTTGTTCTTACAAACGACGACCCGTATGACGAGCCTCCGATGGAGATTATTCATCAAATAGAAAAAGGCGTTATAGATAAAGGAACGAAGGTAAAAAATGAAACCTATTGGTTAATAGAAGACAGAAGAGAAGCAATCACTAAAGCTCTTTCGATTGCTCGTCCAGGAGATATGGTTGTTATTACCGGAAAAGGAGCTGAAGAGGTTATTGTGCTTGCAGATGGAAAGCACCCATGGAATGATAAACAAGAAGTTGAACGTATTTTGAGTAAAATGTAGTTAAAATGGGCCTTTAAAATGTATTGACAGTTCTGCTTGGCTCATATCACCTTATCCACAGGTTTGTATTTAAATATTGAAAAGTGCTTATTTTAAGCAAAAAAAGCCTGTTGACAGATGGTGGTAAATGCTTTCTTGACAGGGATTTTAAAAGGATGGTAGTATAAGTATTGACTTTACAATCAAAAATTGTGTGTCCTAATCGGAGTTAAAAATTATTGCAGATGTGTACTCCGACTTTTCTTTCGTAAATTTTTGCTTGAGTGCCCCACGGAAGCATTCAAGAACAAACCCATGGTTGTCCATGCCCTCCCGATAGTGTGTCATGACAGTATTTAGGTATCCTCTTTAGAGTATTTTAACCAAAGAGGTTTTTTCGGTTTTAGGGAAGGACTAAAGCAATATCCGTACGCTTAGAAATTTATAAACTCGCTCATATGCCTAGAAAAGCGACGAAGGAGAGAAAGTTTTTTACAACGTTGCACGAAGCAACACCAATGCCTGATCTTATCGAGATTCAAAAATCATCGTATAAGTGGTTTTTTGATGAAGGATTAAAAGAACTTATAGAGGAGTTTAATCCTATTGTAGATTTTATCGGCAGAGATTTGGAATTGAGTTTTGGGGATTATGCTTTAGATGAACCAAAGTTCGACGAAAGAACCGCAAAAGAAAAAAACGTTACATTCGAAGCAGCACTTCGAGTAAAAGCAATTCTTCATAATAAACGGAGTGGTGAAATTAAAGAACAGGAAATTTATTTTGGAGATTTCCCAATGATGACCCCTCGTGGGACATTCATTATTAATGGTATTGAACGTGTTGTCGTTTCTCAGCTCATTCGCTCTGCGGGTGTGTTTTTTACTTCCGATGTTGTTCGAGGTAAACGAGTATATGGCGCAAAGATTATTCCAAATAGAGGTGCGTGGTTGGAAATAGAAACAGACGCAAGCGGTATTATTTGGGTAAAGATAGACCGGAAAAGAAAAGTTGCTATTACCGCACTGTTTCGTGCCTTTGGTTATGAAACAAACGAAGAAATTAAGAAATTATTTGTGGAAGCAGACACCGATGCGGACATAAGTTTTATTGACAACACATTAGAAAAAGATACTTCAGAAGATGTTAATTCTGCATTACAGGAAGTATATAAACGAATTCGGCCAGGTGATCTTGCAACTCCAGAGAATGCTAAGTCACTTATTTATGCGATGTTCTTTAATTTTGATAGATACGATTTCGGAAAAGTTGGGCGCTATAAGCTTAACCAAAAATTTGGGATGGATATTTCTAACACCAAAGAAAACAGAGTGTTAAGAAAAGAAGATCTTATCGAAATTATTAAAGAGGTTATTCGATTAAACATTAAACAGGAAGAGCCAGATGATGTAGACCATTTAGGAAACCGGCGTGTAAGAACGGTAGGGGAATTATTACAGAATAAATTACGGGTAGGGTTTTCTCGAATGGAGCGAATTGTAAAAGACAGAATGTCTACCCTTGATATTGCAACCATTACACCGAATCAATTGGTGAATGCTCGTCCTATTATTGGTGTTATCAAAGAATTTTTCATGTCTTCGCAGTTGTCTCAGTTTATGGATCAGACGAATCCATTAGCAGAGCTTGAGCACAAACGAAGGCTTTCTGCGATGGGACCTGGTGGGCTTTCGCGTGAACGAGCAGGCTTTGATGTTCGAGATGTACACCGTACTCACTATGGAAGAATTTGTCCGATTGCAACTCCTGAAGGCCCTAATATTGGATTAGTGGGGCATCTTGCGAGTTATGCACGAGTAAATGAGTATGGGTTTATTGAAACGCCGTATATTAAAGTAAAAAGTTTCGCCAAAAACGATGGTAAAGATGCGGTAGATGAAAAAGCTCGAACAGATTTAAAAGGAAAAAATGACAAAGTAATCGTAGAAGCACGAAAGATTATTACAAAAGAGCAAGCAGCAGCATTAAAAACAGAATACGAAGGCGAAGAAATCCCGCTGTTTCCAAGAGCAACAAGCGAGGTTATATATATAGATGCATTTACAGAGGAAAAGGGTGCTACCACTCCTGCAACCACACCGCTCGATGAAGATGGATTTTTTGTAAACGATAAAGCTGAAATGCGATTGAATTCTCAGCCGACGTTTGATTACGTTTGGAAGATTACGTATATGGATGTTGCGCCGAAGCAGGTTGTGAGTGTTGCAACTTCTATGATTCCGTTTTTAGAACACGATGATGCGGTTCGTGCACTTATGGGAACCAATATCCAACGTCAGTCTGTTGCGTGTGTAACACCACAGGCACCAATTGTTGGAACCGGGGTAGAAAAACGAGCAGCTGTAGATTCTGGCCATGTTATTGTTGCCGATGAAGCTGGTGAGATAGTTGCAGTTGATGGTGCTCATATTAAATTAAAAACGAAAGATACTGTTATAGAGTA
>JABIPD010000034.1 GCA_018698735.1 Candidatus Jacksonbacteria bacterium
AAAAGTGATATTATTTTTATATATGGAACAGAAACAAACAGTTGAATCGGGGAAATTTATCCATCCTAAAGAATTATTATTGCATGCAGGTATAACCCAAGGAATGAGGGTGGCAGATTTAGGCTGCGGAAACGGATATATAACAAAAGCAGCTGCAATGCTGGTTGGGCCAGAGGGTGCGGTGTTTGCGGCAGATGTTCAGAAGTCGGTGCTTCATCAAATAGAAAAAGACGCACACACACTTGGGCTTTCGAATATTCATACGGTATGGACGAATCTAGAAAAACACCAAGCCAGCAATATTCCACCGGCATCTATCAATTTAGTATGTTTGGTGAATACATTATTCCAATCTCAAGATAAAAAAAGCATTATAAAAGAGGCAACGAGCTTATTGGCGCCAGGCGGCGTGTTGTTAATAGCAGATTGGAAAAGAACGACCACTCCATTTGGGCCGCTTCCAGACGAGAGGGTAGATTTTAGAGAGATAGATATGTTGGTAGCAGCCGAAGGTATAAATAAAATTGACAGTTTCGAGGCTGGTACGTATCATGATGCGAGATTATATAAAAAATAATTAACTACTGAATGGTATGTCGTTAGCTTTTTTTGTCGCAAAGTGGCATTGGTTAATAGAAGTAGCTCCCCGTCATTTTTCGCAGGGATGGTGGGTTTTTTGGTTGGTGCTGTTAGGAGCTGCGATTATAAAGTTAATTATATTAAACGTATTTATTGCCAAAAGAGTAAAAGGCCCTAAAAAAAGAGTAATCCGCATGGGCAGGTCGTGGTTATGGACGTTTATTCTGGTGGTTGCA
Source organism: Candidatus Jacksonbacteria bacterium (assembly GCA_018698735.1). Classification (GTDB taxonomy): domain Bacteria; phylum Patescibacteriota; class Patescibacteriia; order UBA9629; family GWA2-43-13; genus JABIPD01. Next base: position 816 of record JABIPD010000034.1, read on the forward strand.
TTCGAATTATTTATGCGCTACCAGCGTGTGCCTGGTTTAAGCCAGCGAATGTGGTTTGCATTGTTTTTAGTTGGAATGGCGGTATGGTATGTGTTTATCTTAAGGTATAAATATGTGGTTGTTCCGCGAAAAGAAAGAGATTTACAGTACAAAAAAGAGTAGGGTATGAACAATGCACAGTCTTTAGGTGCATGGGGTGAAGACGTTGCCTGCTGGTTTCTTAAAAAACACGGCTATACCATTGTAGAAAGAAATAGCCGGTATCCTGCAGGCGAGTTAGATATATTGGCTTGGATTCCAGATCCGCTTTCGAGCGGGTTTTTTAAATTCCAAAAAATTATTAACGCAAAAAAATATTTCCAGTCTGGCACGCTCATTTTAGTGGAGGTAAAAACCAGAGAGGTTTATAAAGAAGACGAAGTGCTGCCAGAATTGCGGGTCGACTACAAAAGAAAGCAAAAATTAATACAGGGCGCGTATCATTTTTTACGCCAGCATAAAATGAACGACGAATTATTTAGGATAGATGTTATTTCGGTGGTTCTTAATCGAACCAAACAATCAACAAAAATCCGGCATATTAAGAGTTTCGAGTAACCACATTTTTTCCACATTGTTATCCACTTGTGACTGATTTGTAATCAAGCTAAAGTATAGTGTTGCTTTTGGCAGAAAGTAAAAGCAGCCGAGTCTATTATTTCGTGTAAGCGTACATATTGTTCTTTCATAATTAATCCGAACCATTAAAAGTCGACGGGTTAATAGCAGTTAACAACCAATTAAGAATTGGATAAAGTATATGATATTACGGTTTTTACAATACAGTGGAGCCTTCCTTGTAAGCGTTATTGTTGCTGGGGTAATTGCGAGTGTGCCAATGTCTGCACAGGCAGCAGGGGTAGTATCAACTCCAACAATAATTTCCGTTCAAAACGGACAGGCGTTTTCTACGGGGCTTCCAATGATAACTGGCGTAACTTCTAATAATACGAGAGTTGAAGTAACGATCGACGGTGTGGTAAATGGAATGGCAAAGGTAACAAATGACCCAAGTGGAACAGGGAATTTTTGGTATACCCCCTTTCTTGCTCTACGACCTGGAGAGCACATGCTTTCGGTTCGTGCAGTTGGTATCGCAATGAATGCAGATTCTACCAGCGAGTCTTCGGAAACGTTGAGCTTTAGAATTTGGAACATTTCTGCACCAACGTTGTTGGCACCAGCAGGCACGGTTGAAATGCAGTTTAGTCATCCGGCGCATGTTTCTATTCCTGGGCTTGCGAAGAATGATCTTACGGTAAACGTTCATTTAGATGGCGTTTTTGTAGATCATTTTAAGGTAACAAATAACGCATCTGGAACAGCCAATTTCGCGATTCGCCCAGATGTAGCACCCGGAAGACATGAAGTTCATACCACTGCTTCAGATTCAACTGGCCGAATTAGCAATAATTCGAATTCAATCTTCTTCACTGTCGATAGTCCGCTTCCTGCACCAACCATCCTTTGGCAGACAGGTTCAGAATCTACAATAAGCCTTGGTGGGGTAGCAAAGAACGGTTCTATTATAGAAGTTTGGATAGATGGCGTGAAAGATGGCGAGGTTGCAAGTGTGCCTCATCCTTCTGGAACGTTTTCGTTTGCCTATACGAGCAGCGAGCTTGTAGCAGGCAGCCATCCTGTAATGATTGTGGCGAAAGATTATGCTGGAAAACGAAGTCTAGAGAAATCTCTTTTTGCAAGTGTTGGTATTTCTGATTCACCATCCGGAACAGGAGGCTCAGAAGTGCAAGAAGTTCCTAAAGAGACAGAAGAACCAGTCGTAATAGAGGAGCCAGTTATAATAGAAGATCCTGCACCAGTAGAGGTAGAAGATGGTATGGATCAGGAGCCAGAAGGAGAAGTTGAAGGCGAAACCATTACCGAAGAAGACCCCAGTCACTCCGCTGACGCTCCAGACGGGGCAAGCGAAGAACCTGCTGTTATAAGCGATGAATTCGACGAAGGGATTGTTGTTGGAGGAGATACAGACGAAGTGGAAGTCCAGCCAATAAATTGGCCATTAATGCTAGGAGTTCTTATCTTAGCGTTCTTGGTGATAGTGTTTATTGTTTGGTACTTTAGGCAGAAGCAAGATGTTATTAATAAAAGCATCGATAGAATATTCGGAGAAACAGAAGCAGATTCAACAGAAGGCTCAATAAAGACAGAAGCACCAAAAATGGTGCAAGAGCCTGCTAAGAAGGCACGCCTCGATCCTCCGCTTCCGCCGCCACCACCACCACCGCCGCCGCCTCCTCCCCCCCCTCCGCCACCACCACCGCCGCCGCCTCCCTCAAGTATATAAAACAAGAGCCACCCCCATGGGGTGGTTTTGTATTTGACAGGAATAACATTTTTTCGCTAGATTAAAAAAGGAGAAACGGAGGCGTAGACTTCTGTTGGAGTCGCAACTGTGAACAACGGAAGGAACGCAAGATGCATCCATTTGCCTGGATCGGCATATTCGTTGGCGTCGTAGGATTCGGCGGACTGCTTTTCGTGGTTTTCAGGCCAGCGAAACTCAGGACACCGATGAGCACACCGCGGACAACTGGTGGTCGCCCGGAATAACGGGGCTGGCACATGCCCGAGGCAACGCATCTCTTAACCAATCAGCAGGCAGTCCTGCTAAACAGCTTTTATGGCTGGTTTTCTTTCTGCGTAGGAAGGGGATCAGCCGTTGTCTTTTTGAGGGCTTGCCAACCCTCATAATCTATGATATTCTATGCTTGCTTATAGACGACTTGACTGACTACCGATAGAACCGGAGTCAGTTCTTTATTTTAAGTAGTAATTATTATCTTTCGGATTTCGATATTCGGGTTTCGAATTTTAACTCTATTTTATGGCACAATCAGAAATTGCACGAGCGATGAAACAAATTTGCGACGAAAAAGGCATTTCTTATGAATCAGTCCTCGAGACTGTAGAAATGGCATTGGCAGCAGCCTACAGAAAAGATTATGGCGACAAAACTCAGAATATTAAGGTATCGTTTGATCCTGAAACAGGCGATATTAAGGCATTTGATGTAAAAGAGGTAGTAGAAGATTTACCCGAAGATTATTGGGACACGCTTCAAGAGCTTGAAGACCAAAGAAAAGAAGATCTCTTAAAACCAAAAGAAGAACCGAAGGCAAAGGAAAACGATGACGATAACAATGACAAGGAAGAAGATTCAGCTGCTGATGACAAAAAAGAAGACGCTGATGATAAAAAATCGGACGGGGCGAGTAAAGAAATTTCGGAAGAAGACGCAGAAGAAGAGGAAGAAATGCGTAAATTTAACCCTCGAACACAGATCGAATTAAAAGAAGCAAAAGAAAAAGACAAAAAAGTTAAAGAAGGCGAGGAATTAAAAGAAGAATTACCGGTTCATACCGATTTCGGACGTATGGCAGCTCAAACTGCTAAGCAGGTTATTATCCAACGAATTCGAGAGGCAGAAAGAGAGACGATTTTATTTGAATTCGAAGATAGAATAGGAGAGCTTGTGAGTGGGTTTGTCCAGCGGATAGAAGGCCGGTGGGTGTTTATAGATTTAGGCCGAACCAATGGAACGCTTCCGCCAGTAGAACAAGTGCGAGACGAGGTCTACCGGGTTGGTCAGCGATTAAAGGTGGCTATAAAAAGTGTTAACCAAACGCCAAAAGGCCCAGAAATTATTGTTTCTCGGTCGGCGCCTGCAGTGGTAAAGGAATTGTTTGCAATAGAGGTGCCAGAAATCGCAGCCGGGTCTGTAGAAATTAAATCTGTCTCCAGAGAGGCTGGTTCGCGGTCTAAAATAGCGGTTCTATCGAACGAGGAGAATGTCGACCCTGTTGGTTCGTGTGTTGGTCAGCGTGGCGCGCGCGTTCAAACGGTTATTCAGGAGCTTGGCGGCGAAAAAATAGATATTATTGAATGGGAAGAAGACCAAGAGCTGTTTATTATAAACGCGCTTTCACCAGCGAAGGTAGATAGGGTAGAATTAATTGAAGGCGAAGAAAAAATAGCTAAAGCGTATGTACGAACAGACCAGCTTTCACTAGCTATTGGTAAAAGCGGCCAAAATGTTCGGCTCGCAGCTCAATTAACCGAATGGAGAATAGATATTGTAGAAGTTTCTGAAGACGGCGAAGTTGTAGACCACGGCCGGAAAGACAATGACGATGCAAAGGACGATAACAATGACGGTGACGATGAGAAAGGCAATCAGGAAGAAAGCATAAAGGCCGATGAGGATAACGAGGACCAGCAAACAGACAAAGCAGAGGATGACAATAACGATGACGATGACAGTGACCAGCAAACTAAAAAAGAGGATAATGCCGAAGAGAAAGAAGGAGAACCAAAACCAAAAAAGAAGGTAATAAAGAAGAAGGCAGCTGCAACAAAAGTAAAAAAAGAAGAAGGCGAAAAGGAAGAGAAAGAAGAAAAACCTAAGAAAGCTACAAAGAAGCCAGCTGCAAAGAAAAAAGACGCAAAAAAAGATGAATCAGCAGAAGAAAAAAGTTAGTACTATTTAACATCAAATGAGAAGTATCTTGTCCTTGTTTGAGATTTGATATTTGCCGTTTGGTATTTGAACACATATGGACTATTGGCATGACGTTTCTTTAGGAGAAAAATATCCAGAAGAGTTTCATACTATTGTAGAAATCCCTCGTGGGTCTGCAAATAAGTACGAAATAGACAAAGACACCGGGCTTATTAAATTAGATAGAGTAAACCATACTGCTCATTACTATCCTTTTGATTATGGATTTATTCCTCAAACCTATTGGCACGACGAAGATCCGTTAGATGTTGTACTGCTTACCACCAATCCGATTGCGCCAGGTATTTTAGTGGAATGTAGAGCAATAGGGGTTATAGAAATGATAGACGGTGGCGAGAGTGATAATAAAATTATTGCCGTACCTGTAGAAGATCCGCGATTTGCAGAATATCAAGATATTGGTGATATAGAACCTCATAAACTAAAAGAGGCACAGCATTTCTTTGAAACCTATAAAGATTTGCAAGACAAAAAAGTAGAAGTAACGGCAATGAAGGGAAAGAAAGAAGCAATCGCATGTTTAGAAGAGGGAAAAAAGTTATACGACGATAAATTTAAAAAATAGCACGTCTCTCGCCACAGATATAACACAGATTACTATCACAGATAACATGATAAAGATGTTTCGGGTCATTCGGATTATATTCGGATTATTCGGATCGATTGGAAATTTATGAATACCGAAAAGAAAGAACTTAAAGACTCACACGAAATAGAACTTACCCTAACACTTTCGCCAGAAGATTTGCGGCCGTATTTAGAAAAATCTGCAAAAGCGTTATCCGAAAAAAGCCCGATTAAGGGTTTTCGGCCAGGGCATGTTGGGTTCGATGTTATGAGAAAACGATTTGGTGATAGCGCGCTTATAGAGGCGGCTATAGACCAGATTGTTTCTAAAACACTCTACGATGCTATTAAGAAAGAAGACATCGAAACCGTTGGCCAGCCGCGGGTAGACATAAAAGAAGCCGGAGATGCAGACAAACCAATGGTCTATGTTGCAACCCTCGCGTTGCTGCCAGAAGTAACCTTGCCCAAAATAGAAAGTATTTCTGTTAAACAGAAAAAAGCAGACGTAACCGACGAAGATATTTCGGAAGTTCTTGGCAATATCCAAGAATCTCGCTCGCAAGAAGCGCTTGTAGACAGACCAGCAAAAGAGGCAGACAAAGTAGAGGTAGATTTTTCTATTCTTATAGACAATGTGCCACTTGAAGGCGGTCAAGAAAAGAAATATCCGTTTGTTGTTGGAAAAAAACAGGTGCTGCCAGAATTTGAGGAGAAAATTTTAGGAATGAAAGCCGGCGAGGAAAAAGAATTCGAAATAACCTTCCCAAAAGATTATTTTAAGAAAGATTTGCAAGGAAATAAAGGAAACGCAACGCTTACCCTTAAGGCAGTTTTTGAAATAACCAAACCAGACATTACCGACGAGCTTGTGCAGACACTTTCGCCAGAAACAAAAACAGTAGAAGAATTTAAAGAACTTATAAAGAAAAATCTTGGGCAAGAAAAAGCAACCCAAGAACAGCAAAAAGCAGAACAAGAAATGCTCGAAACCCTAGTGAAAAAGTCGACGTTTTCTGCTATCTCGGAGGCGATTGTTCATTCAGAGGCACATGGAATGGTGCACGAGATGAAGAATTCTGTTTCCCAACGTGGTGTAGAATGGCCAGACTATCTTTCTCATATGAATAAATCCGAGAAAGAATTAGAAAAAGAATTTTTACCGCAAGCAGAAGAGCGCGTAAAAACAGCGCTGGTTGTAAGAAAAATAGCAGCGGAAAATAAGATAGAGGTAGAAGACGCTGAAGTAGCTGAAGAAATTGCTAATCTCGAACAAAAATATCAAGGCCTTGGAGACGACATGAAAGAGAAATTGAATACAAAGTCGCACCAAGACCACATGCGAAATATTTTGCAGAACAGAAAAACTATTACCTTTCTTAGTAAAGCGATTATTAAGCCAGCGTAAAAATGAACATAGCCATTCTTTCTGATTCTCATGATCACAAAGAAGAACTTACAAAAGCTCTTGAAATATGTAGAGAGGAAAACGTCTCGCATATTATTCATTGTGGAGATATGGTCGCGGCAGAGGTTATAGAGTGGTTTGCGAAAGCATTTAAAGGCACAGTGCATTATGTGATTGGTAATAACGAAGACCCAATGGAGATGCGTGGAGTATGTAGTTTGCTCGAAAACGTAATCTATTATGGCGAGACAGCTGAATTCGAAATAGATGGTATTACCTTTGCGGTGAATCATTATCCAGAAAGAGCCGAAGAATTTGCGGCAGCACAAAAATATAATGTTGTGTGCCATGGGCATGATCATAAATATAGAGAGGTGCAAAAAGGCGAGACGTTGCTTGTGAACCCTGGAACGGTTGGTGGGGTGTTTGCTCCTGCTACCTTTTACATCTATAATACAAAAGAGAAGACAGGTAAAAAAATAGATATATAAATAAATAGTTATTACTATCTCTTATCTGCCAGCTGGCGGAGAGGCGGCAATAACCATAGATTATATGCACAGAAAACTTATCGAAGAGAATAGACCTCTTTGGGGCTGGATTATTGTGACAATAGGAATTGTGTTTCTGCTTCAGGCTTTGGGGATTGTCCCTTCTTCTATCTGGAGTTACGTTTGGCCAATCCTGGTGATTATTGCTGGCGTTCAGATTATACGAAAAAAATAATTTGAATACGTTGCGACACATCGTCCCTCCATTTGGAGGGATTTTGGTTTATTTTTATGAAAAAAGTTATAGTAGCGGTTGTGCCAAAATCGACACAACAAAAAGTTGAATGGATTTCTTCATCCGAAGCAAAGGTATGGGTTCACGCTGCACCAGAAAAGGGGAAGGCAAATGCCGAGGTATGTGAATTGCTGGCAAAAGAGTTAGGATTAAAGAAACGCCAGGTAAATATTTCGGCTGGAGAATCAAGTAAGAAGAAGATTGTTGCTATCTCCCCGCCTTTCGAAGGAGGGGATTAAGGGGTGGTATTCAATAAAACAGCAGTGCTTTACAAAAAGGAGGATATTGCGTATTATTGGGTTTGTTGAAAGGAAGTATAAAGAGGTCAAGTGAGCAATAATTGTCTTCACAAAATAAAATGCTCTCATTTTATTTTAAGAGGAGGAGCAGTCGTAAGGTGCAGTATTTACATTTATGTGGATACCAAGCCTGGAGTCCTTGCTCCGACGTCGTGCGGGTATCGTATAGTGGCTATTATGCGTCCTTGCCAAGGACGAGACACGGGTCCGATTCCCGTTACCCGCTGTTAGGAGATAGTTAAGTAAAATGCCGGTCTGCCGGCATTTTGTTTTTTTATTGGAGTGGTGATAACCTATAAATCGTATGACAGTAAAAACGTTACAATGGAATATTGGAGGAGCAAAAACAAGGAATGAATCTGCTGCTCCGGCTGAAGCAAGCAGCTATAGTATCGACAACCTCGATTATATTATAGCGATTATAAAAGAATCAGCGGCAGATATTGTAACGTTGCAAGAAACTCATGCTCAAAAAGAAAATATTCAGGCAGAAGAAATAGCAAAACAGCTGGGATATTTTTACATTAACGATGTATATGCAGAATCTCATTTAGAAAAAGATTCAAAACTCGGACAATCTATTATTTCGAAATTTCCATTAGAAAATCATTCATTCGAGTTATTTAAAAATCCTCAGTTAGAGCTTACGCGTCCAGACGGAGAGATTTGGGAGAGTCACGACAAAGGAATCAGCTCGTGTGAAGCAAAAATAAGCGATTCAGTAACACTTGGAATCCAAACAGCTCATATGGTGCCATTTCGGAAGTTTGATGTAGACCCTTTAAGTGATGAACTTCAAGAAATACGAGAAGATATTCAATCAAAAATAAATATTAAATTAAGGAATTCTCTTTTTCAGGGAGATTTTAATATAAACGACAGGAGTTTAAAGGAATTTTTACCAAATATATTTAAAGCAGGTTACAAAGAAGTGTTGTTAGATGAACCAACAACACCAAAAGGTCGATTTTACGATCATGTTGTTTATAAAAACATACAACACCTTTCTTCAAAGGTGCTTTCGTCTGCGTTTACCGATCATTTTCCTGTCTACTCGGAATTCAAGGTAGTAGAGTAGTAAATTTTTACTTTAAATCTTTTCCTTGTTCCCATAAAATATCAAAAATATTTTGAAACACTTTTACCAGTGTTTTATTTTTTATTTCAATAATCATTGGTTCGGTAGCAGAGTGGAGAACAATGCTTTCGTCGCCAAAAATATTAAAGTTTCCGTGTTTAGGTGCGTCTCTTTTTATTATTCTAAATTTGTTAAGCTTCGACTGTTCTTTTAGAAGCTCTATCTCAATCGATTCTCTGTAAAACACAATCATTTTCCATGTTATTCTTCGTTGTTTGCGTATTTTTTGGTATTCCTCGTAAGAATCTCCCATAAATTCTTTCCATTGATCACCAATGGATCCGGAAATAGGAGTTATAGACCCCTTGGGAAGTCTTTTTATAGCATCCATCCAAAATTGTTTGTACGCTTCTACGCCCTGGTGAATAGTTATCTCTGGTAACGATTCGTCTATCATGTCTCGCAGTTCTGGAACAATGCTTTTGGCGATTTCTTCTTTTGCTTGAATGTCTTGAAGTAATTTAGATGGATCGGTTGCTTGAAAATAGCTGGTTTTTTGCTTTTTTAGCTTAAAAACAAGCTTTTTTTCTATTAAATTTTGCAAAGTATCATAAACAACAGCACGATGAATGCTGGTTTTTTTAATAATATCGCCAGCTGTGGTTTGGCCTATTTTAAACAACGAAAGGTATATTTGTGCTTCGTTTTTGCTTAAATCGAGGCGTTCGAGCTGTTGAAGAATGTTTTTTTTCATAGGGCTAAAAAGGCCTTGACACATATAATGATATCATATATACTGTTCTGTCGTCAAGATCCGACGACTAATTATGAACATTGAGAAGAAGGGAAGGAACCGTGCAAGATAGGCGTTTTTCGGGCAAGGCAGGCGATGATTACGAACTCTTCAAACCTGCTATCCCTTGGCATGATGATTTTCAAGCCTGGGTTGGCGAACTTGTTGCTGAGCATCACGTGAGGACAGACGTACTAGTGCTCCCAGCTCTTGAGCTTGGCGTTGGTACTGCTAATACCACACTACCTGTTTTGCATCACGCGACAGGTATTCCTATTGTGGGTGTTGACAACGAACCAACAATGCTCGAACAGGCACGCATAAATCTCCCCGCCGATGGATCCGTGACTCTTCATGAGGCAGATATACTCACGTTTCTGCTGTCACAGAAAGAGGATTCTTTCGGAAGTTGCTTTACTGCATGGACACTTCACAACCTAAAAAGAACGACTCGCCAACGAGTGTACCGAGAGTTGGCAAGAGTTCTTCAGCCAGGTGCAGTGCTCGTTCAATTCGACAAGATCGTTCGAAGTGCTGATTTGCCGTGTGAGCGGCACGCAGACTTCTCCGATCAAATTCAACGAGTCATCGATGTATTTGAGGGGATAGGAAGGCCGGATCTTGTTTCCGAGTGGGTGATGCATTACCTGGAAGATGAACATCCAGATGTCGTAATGACAGAGCCAGCAACGAGACAGGACCTGTTTGTAGCTGGTTTCCCCAGGGTAACGTTTTACGACCGCAAAGGGATGGATGTGATAATGTCGGCACATCTGCCAATACATTAAGGAGACGAACGATGTCTGAAGATACAAGTGCTGATGAGATGCGTTTCGCGGGCGTTCTCGGGGCCGATTTCCACCTCGCCGAGTATGTGTACGGTCCAGAAGCTCGGAAATTCCGCACGGAGGTTTGCAAGTTTCTCGCTTGGTTTTTCGAAAAACCGGAGACTCGGGAGAGAATGGGGCTTGTGGAAGGAGCTCCTTTC
>JABIPD010000030.1 GCA_018698735.1 Candidatus Jacksonbacteria bacterium
CCATCCGCCAACACCCTCGCGCTAAATACTTGAGGATTTCTGTGTATCCAGATGGACGAGTGGTCTTAACAAAACCAAAGCAGTACTCCATGAAGGTTGCTGAAAAATTTTATCATCAGAAAAAAGCTTGGATAGATTCTAAAATAGAAGAATATAAAAAAAAGAAAGACCCAAATACAATAATGTTAGGCGGTAGTGTTGCTGAGTACAGAAAAGTAAAAGAAGAAGCCAGAACATTTATCCATGCAAGAATAGAGCAGCTTAATCTGCAATACGGATTTAGCTACAACACTATTTATATAAAAAATCACAAAAGCCTGTGGGGGAGTTGTTCTTCTAAAAAGAACCTGAATTTTAATTATCGCATACTTTTTTTGCCTCAAGAATTATCGGATTATATAGTAGTTCATGAATTGTGCCATTTAAAAGAGTTGAATCATTCTAAGAAATTTTGGGCATTGGTAGAGAAGGGGATTCCTGATTATAAAAAAATTCAAAAGCAGCTTAAAAGACATGTTTTTTAGGAAAATTGCATTCTTAAGAGATATGTTCTATGGTGTTGATATATGGCATTAGAACGGCTTCAAAAAATACTAGCACATGCAGGTGTTGCTTCTCGCAGAAAAGCCGAGGAGCTTATTAAAGCTGGCAATGTAGCGGTAAATGGAACGGTTCATCGCGATTTAGGGATAAAAGCAGACCGCTTAACCGATGTTATAACCGTTGAAGGAAAAAAGATTGTTTTCGAAGATTTAGAATATTATATTGTTAATAAACCAAAAGGGGTTGTTTCTACGGTTACCGATCCTCAAAAAAGAACAACCGTTGTTTCTTTGGTAACAAGCCAGAGTCGATTGTATCCTGTTGGTAGGCTCGATGCTCAATCTCATGGGTTAATTATTTTAACGAACGACGGAGAAGCAGCAAACAAACTTACTCACCCGAAATACGAACACGAAAAGGAATATCGCGTTCGAGTTCATCAGAGAAAAGGGATAGATAGATCGCTTAATGATTTAGTCCGCTATTTACAAAACGGTGTTCGCCTCGACGAAGGAATGGCAAAAGCCGACTCAGTAAAAATAGAAATAAAAAATAGTGAAAAAAGTGCAACTATTTTAATTACGCTTCATCAAGGATGGAAACGACAGATTCGAAGAATGGTAGAAAAATGTGGCTGGTATGTAGGAGATTTAGAACGAATCCGGATTGGAAATATAGAGCTTGGTGATTTAAAGGAGGGTAATTCAAAAAAGATAACTTTAAAAGATCTTGGAATATAACATAAAACACCTCGGTTTTGAGGTGCTTTATGGTGTCTTACAGAATAATAAAAGCTTCTGTTTCGACGAGATCGTAGTACTACGAAATTACTGCAAAGAACAAGTAATTTCTCGTGTCATTATGGAGACTTTTTATCCCTCCTAGAATTGGCACGGCAAAAGGTAGTGTATCTTTTGTAATAAAAATATTCAATGGGTACTATGTGGATAAATCGGATAAAAATAGTCTGATATGAACGTGTATATAGATACGACATTATCAAATGGGTTTACTGTCTCACTTTTAGATTCATTAAAAGAGGTAGATAGTATTTCTGTTGAGCAAGTATATAAAGAAGCAGAGGAACTATTACCTTCTTTACAGTTGTTGTTATCTCGAAATAATCAAGAAATAAAAAATGTGAAAGAAGTCTGGGTTGTTTCTGGGCCTGGTCGGTTTTCTGCTACTCGAATAGGCGTTGCTGTTGCAAACGCTTTGTGTTTTGCGGCTAGCATTCCGATGCGATCCATTAAAAGAAATTCGCTGCAAGAAACAGTAGCGGATCATATTACGAAATTTGCAAAAGCTCGAGTTACAAAACACGTAGAGCCTGTTTACGATAAGGCACCAAATATAACAAAACCTACCCCAGAATAGCTTAATCTTCCTCTCATCACTAGTCATGTAAGGTAAAGGTCATTGCAGATTATGTAGTGATTTTTTTATGCAGAACGGGGTCTCGAATATTATTATTCTTGGGGGCGGGTTTTCTGGGCTTGTAGCCGCTGTTGGCTTAAGCCGTTTTCGCCGTGACAACTCGGCATTAAAAGACAAGTACAGAATTATTTTAGTAGGAAACAACGATTTTCATTCGCTTTCTTCGGTGTTTCACCATGCAGCATGCAAGAATCACTCGGTTTCGTATAAATCTATAGAGCAAGCACTTTCGATTTCGTATAAAAATGTGTTCTATGGCAGGCGAGGATCTGCAGTTGTACGACTAAAAAGGACTCTAGCTGCTATTGATACAGATTCAGAGTATGTTTTTTTCGAAAACGGCGACCCGTTGCCGTATTCGAATCTTATTATAGATACTCCAGGAAAAAATGTTCATTTACATATTCCAGGGGCAGCGCAATTTGGGTATCCTCTGAAATCAATTCAAGATGTTCATAGAGTTCGTGGAAAATTTAAAAAAATTTCTTCGAAATCGCAAGCAGCTATTACTATTGTTGGCGGAGGAAGGGTCGGTTGTGAGTTGGCTGCAGAAATTGCCTATTCCAAGAATAGAATATTTCCTCATACCAAACTTTCTGTCACGTTAGTGCAAGACAAAGAACATGTGCTTGCGAGTTTTCATCCATCAATAATTAATAAAACAGAACAACGCCTTAAAAAATATGGAATTAATCTTCTCCTGCAAACCCGAGCAGAGGCAGTTAAAAAGAATTCTGTAGTGCTTTCTCATGGATCAACACTTCATTCAGATTTAACATTGTTGGCATGTGGGACAATTGCTCATCCTGTGGTTGCAGCTCTTCCATTCGAAAAAGATTCTGGAGGTAGAATTTTGGTAGACGAGCATTTACGAGCTGCTCCTCGTATCTATGTAGTGGGAGAAAATGCATGTTTAAAAACGCCGTCTTCTCGTTTTCAGTATCCAAGAAACCCAGATTATTCGGTTCAGCAGGGGATGTATTTAGCCAAGGCAATTGATAGATTCACGAGAAATAGTTCTGTTGTAACTCCTTTTAAACCTCGATCTCACCGATATGTAGTTTCTTTGGGAGGACTATGGGCTACTGGAAGAACATTTCATACAAACATTTCTGGACGCAAAATGGGATTTTTAAAGCGGTTTGCAGAATTAAGGCATATTGCACGGCTTATTGGGCTAAGAAGAACTTTTTTTAGTTGGTGGAAAGTATATGTAAAGTAGATAATTATAATAAATATACCTAGCAGGCAAGAGCCTGTTTTTTGTTTTGTGGATGAATAGTGGATAAATGGTACAAATAAACCGTTGTAATGTGTTTTAATGTGGAGTAGAATGGGTGTAGGTGGGGAATAGTGGTGAATTTATCGTCCTAAGATATGTTTATTGGTGAGTATACACATTCGGTTGATGGAAAAGGACGAGTGGCTGTTCCTTCGAAGTTTCGTTCAAAGCTAAAAAAAGGAGCGATTGTAACACGAGGGCTCGATAGCAGTCTGTTCTTGTATCCGCTAGAAGAGTGGAAAGAGCTTGCAGAGAAAATATCGTCGCTTCCACTTGGGCAAGGGAACAGTCGGGCGTTTGCTCGGTTGATGCTTTCTGGAGCTATGGATGTATCTATCGATAGCCAAGGAAGAATTTTGCTACCAGATTATTTAAGGAAATATGCTCAAATGGGAAAGAAAGTTGTTTTTGCAGGATTATATAATAGACTTGAAATTTGGGATGAAAAGCTTTGGAAGTCGTATCGGGTTCAGGCAGAAAAATCGAGTAACGAAATAGCAGAGGCAATGGGGGAATTGGGAATCTAAATGAGAGGGCCATATAACAATATGGATTTGTCATTTGGGTAATCCCAATGCTCATAGTGCTGAAAAGAAATAAATATAAAAAGAATACTATGATAAGCGGTCAAATCTTATGGTTGGAGACAATCTGGATGACATGGATACTTTTCACACTCCTGTTCTTGTCGACGAAATCGTCGATGGACTTTTGCTCACAAAAAATGCGAATACAATAGACGCAACACTTGGGCACGGGGGGCACACGGAAAAAATTCTTCAAGAGTCTGCTCCTCATGGAAAAGTGCTCGCTATAGATAAAGACTCAGGAAACATAGCTATCGCCCGAAAACGGTTGCACGCATACGCAGATAGAATTATCTTTGTTCATTCTTCTTTTGACCAACTTTCTCATATAGTAAAAGAGCATACCTTTGCTCCTGATGCGCTTGTGCTTGATCTTGGTGTGTCGTCACTGCATTTAGATGACGCAGATAGAGGGTTTAGTTTTCTTCACAACGGGCCACTCGACATGAGGCTCGACCCGACTACACAGCAAGAGCGGGCACAAGATATTATTTCCACTTCTTCGGAAGAGGGCTTGGCGACATTGTTTAAAAAATATGGGGAAGAACAATTTGCCCGCAGCATCGCGCGGACAATAGTGAAAGAGAGAGAGGGGAAGACTCTTTCTACAACACATCAGCTTTCTGAGTGTATTGCTCGAGGGATTCCACCTCGAGTCCGCGCGATGCGAATAAAAAAACATCAGAATCCTGCTACTAAAGTTTTTCAGGCGTTGCGGATTGCAGTAAACGATGAATTAGGGCAGCTCGAAAGAGTGTTGCCACAGGCTGTTGATGTACTTAAACCTTTGGGAGGGAGACTCGCAGTAATTTCATTTCATTCATTAGAAGACAGGATGGTTAAAAACTTTTTTCGTGATAGCGCGAACGACTGCGAATGTCCACCGGATTTTCCGGTATGCGCTTGTTCTAAAAATCCAGAGCTTAGGATTTTAACAAAAAAGCCGATTACGCCATCAGAAAACGAATCAAAACAAAACCCTCGTGCAAGGAGTGCAAAACTCCGCATTGCAGAGGCAATCTCATTATGAAACTTATTTCAGCTATAATTCCATCTCAAGTGTCGGTTGTTAGAAAGGTACTTGTTTTAGGAGTAGCCTGCCTGCTGGTAGGATATCTTTTAATGATTAACCATCTTGCTATTGCTGGGCATAAAGTTCAAGCCTTGCAAACATCTATTCAAACGGTTCAGTCTACAAGCGAAGGCGTTCAGGAAGCGGTATTTCAGCTGGAGTCGCTATCTCGTATTCAAAAGGAAGCATTGGAATTGGAGATGGTAGACATTAAAGACCTTCAGTTTGTTGAAGTGAATACCGTGAAATCTGTTGCTCAAAAATAATATGAAATGTCGCCCATTGTCTTGTTGTAGCGATAAGGCCGAGGGTAGGAATGTATAATAATAGTTAGTTTATCTGATAGCTATGGAAAAGAGACGATCAAGATCGAAAGAAAAAAGACCTGCCGATCGTCTAACGCTTGTATCCGTAGTTTTTTTTATTTTTGTATTTGGAATAGTCGCTCGGCTGTTTAGCCTTCAGGTTATAGACCACAAGACGTATGTTGCAAAGGCTCAGGGCCAGCATGGGTCAGAGCAACTGTTGCTACCAGAAAGGGGCGAAATTTATTGGAGTGATGGCGTGAGTGGTGAAGAATTTGTTGCGGCAACAAATAAAACATTTTGGAGGTTATACGCAGTCCCGGAAGATATTTATAATCCCAAGCGAATAGCCGAGGAAATTGCACCGATAATAGCAGAGGAAGCAGAAAGCTTATTACCAAGACTCGATAAACCCAAAGATCCGTACGAGCCAATAAAAGATCGGTTAAGCGATGCTCAAGTCCAAGCGATAAAGGCGCTTCAATTTAATGGGCTTGGGTTTAGAAAAGAAAGTCAGCGGTTTTATCCAGAAGGAAGTATGGGAGGCTCTATTTTAGGGTTTGTGAATTGGGCTTCAGATGATAGAAAGGGACAGTACGGTATAGAGCAGTATTTCGAAAAAGAATTAGCGGGTAATGCTGGCTCGCTTCGAGTTCAACGAGATGTTCAGGGTCGGCCGATTATTGTTGGCGAGAGGTTTGTTTCTAATCCAATAGATGGTGATAAAGTTATTCTTACGATAGATAGAACAGTACAATTTACTGCTTGTGGGGCGCTTACAAAAGCTGTAGAAAAACATTCAGCCGAAGGTGGCAGCGTTATTGTTTTAGATCCGCATTCTGGAAAAATTATTGCCATGTGTAGTGCGCCTGGATTTAACCCCAACGAATACGGTCAGGTAGAAACGACCGACAGTTATATTAACCAAGCAACTGCACATACCTACGAGCCAGGGTCTACATTTAAGGCAATTACCATGGCGATTGGGCTTGAGAACGAAGCAGTAACACCAGAGACAACATATGAAGATGAAGGAAAAATAAAATATGGCCCGTATACTATTAAGAATGCTTTGCAGACAGCCGAGGGTGTTCAGACAATGACGCAAGTTTTGCAGAAATCTCTAAACACTGGTGCCGTGTATGTTGGCGATGCAGTTGGTAAGGAATTATTTAGAGAAGGGGTTAAGAAATTTGGATTTGGAGAGGCAGCAGGCGTTGAGTTAGCTGGCGAGATTGGGGGCGATATTTCGTCTCTTGATAAACGTGGAGAAATTTTTCTTGCAACCGCAACATTTGGGCAAGGGATTACCACAACTCCATTGCAAATGGCTTTAGCGTTCGCAGCACTTGGAAACGGAGGGGTGTTGTATAAACCATATATAGTAGACTATGTCCGCAAACCAGATGGCGAGAAGATTCAAACCGAGCCTGTTGTAGTAGGCAACCCAATAAGCCCTCGAACATCGCTTCTTATTTCTGGCATGCTTGGGGCGGTAGTGGAAGGCGGCTATAGCGGTCAGGCGCGAGTGGAAGGGTATCATGTGGCCGGTAAATCTGGGACTGCGCAGGTTGCTGGTGAAGGCGGAGGATATTCTGGCGATACCATTCATTCGTTTATAGGTTATGCACCTGTAGAGAACCCAGAGTTTGTTATTTTGGTGAAACTTGATAAAGTAAAAACTTCGCGATTTGCGCAAGGTTCAGCATTGCCGTTATTTAAGGATATAGCCGGGTTTTTGCTTAAATACTATAAAGTAGAGCCAACAAAATAAATTATATGAAACTGATAGTAACAAAATTGTTAAAAAGCTGTTCAGTCAGGATAATCCGGAAATATAAGCCGGAGATTGTTGGTGTTACCGGAAGTGTTGGAAAAACAACCACAAAACATGCTATGAAGGTGGTGCTTTCTGGCCGTTTCGATGTTCGGGTGTCGGAAAAAAGTTTAAACACCGAAATAGGCGTGCCGCTTACTATTATTGGTAGCGAAAGCCCTGGTAGAAATATATTCGGCTGGCTTGCTGTTTTTGCAAAAGCTTTTCGACTTATTCTTATAAAAGATAGAGCGTATCCCAAAAAAGTTATTCTAGAGATGGGCGCAGATAAGAAGGGCGATATAGATTATTTATGTGATATTGCTCAACCTACTATCGGGGTTATTACGACTGTTTCCGAAGTGCATCTTCATCAATTTAAAAATAAAGAAGGCGTTGCACGCGAGAAGCAACGACTTGTTGAACGCTTGCCAAGAGATGGTTGGGCATTGCTGAATGCAGATTCACCACGAGTTTTAGAGATGAAAGAAGTAACCGACGCCCAAGTTATTACCTACGGGTTCGATGACGGCGCCGATGTCCAAGCGATAGATGTTTCACTACGTTATAAAGAAGGAGGTACATTTTACGACCGCATGAATGGGATTGGGTTTAAAGTTATTTATGATGGAAGTGCTACTCCAGTTATTTTGCCAAAGACCGTTGGGTTTCATCATCTTTATGCAGCATTAGGGGCATTTGGGATTGGAGCAGTGTATGGAATGAATCCATTAGAAATTGCAGAAAGGTTTTTAAAACTAGAACCTGGGCCTGGGAGGTTGCGATTACTCAAAGGAAAAAATAATTCGGTTATACTAGACGATAGCTATAATGCATCTCCTATAGCGGTAACAAAAGCTTTAGAAACGTTGTGTGATTTAAAAGACCCGAAAGGTAATGGCCATAGAAGGATTGCAGTGTTAGGAGATATGTTAGAGCTTGGCGATGTTTCGGAAGAAGCGCATGCAAAAATTGGCGAACAGCTAGCTGGCCTGCCGATTGATATGCTGGTTGCGATTGGTGATGAAGCTGCTTATATAAAAAATTCTGCAGAGAAATTTGGGTTAAGCAATGAGTGTACAAAACATTTTAGTTCCGCAAAAGAGGCGGCAGAGTATTTGAAAGATCAGATTCAGGAAGAAGATATTATATTAGTAAAAGGCTCGAGAGGGATGAAGCTAGAGAAGTTGGTAGAAAAGATTATAGACGAACCCCATAGATCAAAAGAACTGCTTGTTTCGTAGTTTATTGCTTTTTTTAAGGATTTTCAGTATTCTTTTTGTTGCACAATGTTTATTTCATCACAAAAATGGTGGACGCAGTTCGCATCGAGCGAGTAAGCGTTTTTGTGAAAAGGAGACGCAATGCGAACAGGCGGAGTGACTTTCAATGCTCTGATTGAAACACGAAGCTGAGAGCGTTGTGGCGACGCGCCCTCTTCGTCTAGTGGTTAGGACGTCAGGTTCTCATCCTGGAAACAGGGGTTCGATTCCCCTAGGGGGTAAAAATTTCAAATGCACCGCTAACCATGCGGTGTTTTTGTGTTGAATGGTGCGGTGGGTGTTGACTCTTTTTGATAATTATGTCATGGTCGTATTAACTCAGGAAGGAGTTTTGTTGTGGCGCAAGAATCGTACGTGAGAGTCATCAGAAAGCCGTCGCTTTGGATGGTGTATTTGGGTCCCTCATCCGTCGTCCCTGACGAGTTTGAAGGTGCGGGAGAGCAATTCTTCGTTGGTGAAGAAGCTGAGGCATTCCAGCCGGCCTGCTCTTCTCTGTCCAACTTCAGCATCGCTCCGTTCATCGCGCAGACTCCAATCAGGGGTTGGCAGCGGCAATTCCATTTGAGCTATTCGGGACTGGGATTGATCGGGGTTGCGTACGTTGGCTCCGAAGAGTCTGCTCCCGACACTCAGGTCCTGGCGTGGAAACCTCCACAGGTAGAAGGCGAGTGTTTGACTCTGTTCGTCGGAGATCGGGAGCAAGCCAAAGATGAGATGGGGATTGACGAAACTCTCATCTGTGATCTTCCGAACGAGGAGGTGGAAGCGATGCGGGCCATTGCTTCGTACCTGCGCTTCTGGCAGATGGTCGCACAGTCAGGAGGCGAACACGTTCCGATCGATCTCGTCACAGATCAGGGGAGTGAACTCTTCCCGTGGCTGGCTACATCGTTCGCAGAGATATGGACATCTGCTTGATGTGACGCCTGTCGTGTCGATTCCAAGTAGTTTGAGCGCGTGGTATGTTTGACGTTAACTGTTAAACCTCTACCATGCGCCTTTGTATTTTAATGAGGTAATTTTAGTTCTAACATCGTGTACTAGGGAGTAAAAATATCAAATGCACCGCTAACCATGCGGTGTTTTTGTGTTACTTTTTGCTATGTTATTCGTTATATATTTGTCAGTGATAATAATAATTCATGCAAAAAATTGTGTTATGTTTTGCACTGTGTTTTCGTGGTATATTAAATTTAATATATTAACTTATTTTTTATGGCTCAGAATAATTCAATTGGGAAAAATCCGATCAGCTCAAAGGTTCCTAAATCTCGGATAAATAAATTTGCTATTATTTCTCTAGTCTCTTCCTTCTCCGTTGTGTTTTTTGCCGCTCTTATTGTTACCGAACTTTTTGGTTTAGAAGAATATGCCTTGAAACTAATTATTGCAGGTCTAGCAACACTAGCATTGATAATTGCCCTTGTTGCGTTCTCTCAGACAAAAAAGAATCCGCAGAAAAAAGAACAAATATTTGGAAAAACAGAATTCGGTATTTTGATGCTGATGATATTTTTTGTTCCTTTAGTTTTTGTTCAATTTTTAATAGTCTTGAATTTATCAGAAAGTTCTCTGGTAATGTTTGTTTTTTCTTTGATTTTACTGGCGTTGGGTTTTTTGTTCGGATTTGTTGCTCTCTTTCAGATAAAAAAGAATCCTTTGCAGAAAGGGAAAGTGTCCTCAATAATTGGAATGCTTATTCCCATTCTATTGGTGCTTTTCTTGTTTGTAGTGCCCCTCTTTGTGCCAAAGACTCCTGTAGCACATTTCCCCATGGGTGATGAGTTAAACCCGACATTGCCATATCCATTGGATTCATCACTAAAAGAATGGAAAAATTATACAAATGAGACGTTAGGATTCACAATTAAATATCCAATGGATTGGGAATATCTTGAGTTTGACAATGCAGTGAATTTTGGTACGCCAGAATCAAGGTCAGGTGGGTATATTTTTGGAGTTTCAGTCCACGCCCCGGAAGAGATGGAAGAAATTATTGCGAAAGCCGGTATACAGTGGGATGATAGAAAAGAAACAAGAACAGAACATTGGTCGAGCGAAGGACTCACTGGGACAGTAGTAACGGTAACTACGAAGAAAGTAGAAGGTTGGATATCTAAAAAAGTATATAAAGAGAATGATGGAAGATTATTTGTTATTGGAAATGGAGCAAGGGAGGATGAAAGATTTTTCGATTTTTATAATAGTATCCAGTTTACTAAATAGAGTATAGGCATAAATTTGTTCTAACGTCGTGTACGAGGGAGTATTTTTTCTCCTTGCGAAGGAGGGGGGCTCTGATTTGCTCCTTAATTTCACCGCTCATTCATAGATTATAGGGAGGTTATAGAAATGAATAGAGGCGATGAGTTTTATGGTTGACCAATATTTGGGTAAGATATAAAATAATAATATATATGAAAAAAGACAAAGATTTAGATCTAAAATCCGTTGTTTGGAAGGAAGGGGAGTATTATATATCCCAATGTTTAGATGTGGATGTTTCGAGTTTTGGTAAAACCAGAAAAGAAGCACTTAGCATGTTGCAAGATGCGTTGGTTTTATATTTTGAAGATATGCCGCTGCCAAAGAAAACTCAAAGAGCAAGAAATGCAACTATTGCCTCTGTAACCCTATAGCATGCCTCGTCCGTATCCACTTAGAATTGTGTTGAAAGTCCTAAAAAGCAGGGGCTTCTTTTTTGTTTCACAGACTGGAAGTCATGCAAAATATCGGAATCACGGGAGGCCTCCATTGACTGTTATTATCCCAATTCATGGAAAAGAAATTCGTTATGGAACCTTTCGATCTATTTTACGTCAGTCTGGGCTTGAAGAAAGTAATTTTAGAAAATGAGATCTGGAGAGATTAGTTCTAACATCGTGTACCAGGGAGTATGACGAAATCACCGCTAACCATGCGGTGTTTTTGATTTTAGTGTTGACGAAATACAAATAACTTAGTAGTTTGTATTTAGATATTATTACTATAAATATTATATGAATTTGGGAAAATATAGCGTTATTATTTTAACTACTATTGCAGTTGCTCTTATAGTTGGAGGCGGAGTTTATTTTTGGGGAAATTTTAATTTAAGAATTTTAGAAGAAAGATCAGAGAAACATGCTGCATTTCTTCAGGGTGAGATTACTGTGCTTCAAGATAAGTATAATACTCTAGAAAGCCAAAAACTAGAAAATTCTCAAGAGGGCGAAGAAGTAGAAATTGTGGATGATTTTATTAATTCCAGCTATACAGTGATTGAAGTCGTGCCTGGTCCGTCATCCTCTTATTTAATAGTTGCCGCAGAGCGCTCAACACTTGCTCGTTCTTGTGGTGCATATTGGGCCGCCCCTAATTGTTATTTTTTTCTGGATAAAGGTTATGGAGAACAAAGTAAAATCTCTTTTATTGGAAAATGGGCTGGAGTGGGTGATGGCCTAGATATTTCTTCTATGAAATTTTTAGACAAAGAGAATGTACAATTTACCTCAGTCGGAGGGGATGCTGGGGTCGTTCTTGAGAGAATATGGAATATTTATTTAGAGAAAGGGGAAGTCACTTTAATCGAGGATAATTCAACAGATGAATCAGATTTTTACCAGTAATACTAAACAATTACAGTTCTAACGTCGTGTACTAGGGAGTAAAATCAATTTCACCGCTAACCATGCGGTGTTTTTGGTTACCCTCTAGGAGACATTCGAACTGAGTTGCTTGAATTGATAGTTTTAAGGTAAATTTATTATGAATTAAATATAAATAATATGGCCACAATTTACGAAACAGAAAATTTTATACTGGAGTCACATGAAAAGCCTGAAATTGATAGACTCGAAGGGGGGCATGTCAAGATTTCTCCTAAAGTGGAAGTAGAAGACAGAAGTAAATTAACTCCAGAACAAGCAATAGAGCTAATGAGGTTTACTGTAATATCTGGAGAAGCAATGAGGCTTGCCATGAAAAAAGCTGGAGTTGATATTGGAAGAATAAATTATCAAGATAACGGAAACTGGAAACCGCAGTTACATGTTCATCTTTATTGTAGGGCTGAAAATTCCGTAATGCAGAAATATGGAGAACCTATTATCCCTGGCCACAAAGAAGAGTATAAACCTCTTAATGAAGAAGATATTGCAAATGTTAAAGAAGAATTAGAGCGATTGTTTAAAATAGAAAAGAACTCAGATATTAGTTGGAGATTGTGATAGATCGAGTATGATAAAATACCGCTGACTAAGCGGTGTTTTTGTTTTATCAGAAACGAAAAACGACCACTTTGAGGCGGGTCGTCGTGCTTCTCTTGAAGCGCCTGTATGAGTTAAGAGGTGTCTGAGGGGGTGCTACGCAGCCGCGCTGACTGCCGTGAAGGCTGTTCGTGGGTATGTGCGCAATCCCGCAGGGCCTTCTTGCCAGTACATCACGCCGTTGAGAATGGTGCACACTCCAACACATGCGCGAGATCCCGGGGATGTGTGCCCCGTGAATGGCACAACAACCGTATTTGTCATGCGCTCAGGAAGGACGCCTGCCGCTGCAACGTGTTCGTAAAACGTTGCGGGCTGGAGATTGTGGGCGAGCATGAATTCTCGTAGCTCATCCCACTCGCAGTCACTGGTCGGGATGACGAGGACCGCACGACAGTTGGTCCTTTCTGGCTGGTGCGTTTGCTTCCAACCGTGGCAGTACGGGAGATGGGCCTGGCCATGACGGTAGGGCCACTGAGTATGCCCTGGGGGGTGAGGGGCGATCCTCACAGCGTGGTCCCAACACTCCACGACCGCATCGTCCCTGAGGTCTTCCCGAATTTCGTGTGGCGACTCGTAGGCTTGGCTGCTGGTGGGGTAGTCTCTGATTCCGGCCGGAAGTCGCCACCTGTGCCCTCCGAATCGGATGTCAGCGTTTCGCGGAGGCGGGGTTATTCCAGCTGCGCTCAATGCATCGCCGGTGCTGAGGTCTCGTCGGACGTTGCACGAATCGAGATTGATAGTCTCGAACATGGTGCTCTCCTGGTGGTTTGCTTGTACTATATCATTTTTTTCTGGGCTTGTCAAGTTTTTTGTGTAGTAATTATGTCAATAGTTCGAACGTCGTGTACGAGGGAGTAAAGCCAATTTCACCGCCAAGCATGCGGTGTTTTTGGTTTGATGATAAAAGAAGTAAAGAGTGATATAATAAAAAGGTATTTAAATTAAAAATAAATATGAAAAAAATACTGTTTTCGTTACTTACTCTAGGAGTGCTTGTAATTGTAGGATCAGTTTCTGCTGGACCAACAACCTATTTTGACCTTAAAGGAAAAATTGTTTTACGTGTAGAGAAGAATGGTGAGGCGTATTATGTGAATCCTCAAAAATTTCGAGAAGCTATTTATCTTGGCCGTCCAGAAGACGCTTTTTCTCTTTTACGCGCAGAGGGGGTTGGCATAACTAATGCTAATTTAGAAAGAATTCCATTTGGTTTTCCTGAAACTTTTTCTGGTACAGATACCGACGGTGACGATTTGCCAGATAATTTAGAGATAGCTTTGGGCACAATGGTGTTGGCAGGCGATACAGACGGAGATGGCTATGGTGATTATGCGGAAGTCTATAGTGGGTATAATCCAAACGGGCCTGGAAAAATGAAGTATGATATGGAGTTTGCTCAAGCTCAAGCGGGGAAAATATTTCTTCAGGTAGAGAGAAATGGAGAAGCTTGGTATATAGATACCAAGGATTATAAAAGACACTACCTTGGAACCCCAGAAGCAGCCTTCGATGTTATGCGATCTTTGGGGTTGGGCATTAACGAATATAATTTCGGCAAAAATTTGAACGTTTCTCAGGTTTCGATTCCGGAGGGAGACATTCCAGTTGGAGATGGACAAGTCGTATTAGATAGAGTTTGGAACCATTATAAAGATATTACAACCTATAAAGCAACTGGCTATCCAGTAGAACACCCCCCTAAAGGACTTCCTGGGGAAGCTGGAATAACAATTGATGATATTGTAGAAATTGCAGATGTTGATATTTCACAGACAAAAGCAAGTGCCCAGCCGTTTAATATTTATTTTCATTCACCAGACAAAATTGGATACGAAAGTGAAGGCGGTTCTTCAGTATCTGAATTTTTAAGTTTGATTCCTTTTCTTAGTCTTTTACGAGAAGAAAAGCAAACTATAACTATAAAAGAAGAAACAACGTATAGAGGAGTGCCTGTTGTTATTATTGAATTTATAGATAAAAGTTCTGAGGATAGTTTAACAAGGTTATGGATAACAAAAGATACCTATAAGATTCTTAGAGTTTCTGCGTATGGAAACGTGGAAGTAAGTGAAACATTAAAAGATCTTGGAACAAATTCAGATCCTGAAGAACCTGAGATTGAATGGAAGATTATTGAAGGTCGATATGCTGAAAGTGTGAGAAGTGAATTTGATTATGCTGAAGGTGACCTCCTTCCTCGCATAGCTGTTTTCTCTTATGGTTTGTTCTTTGGCTTTATTAGTACTCAAACTGCTTCGGTTATAGATAATTATGAATATGGAGTAGAAGTACCCGGGGAAGCTTTTAAACTTAGTTTAGCGTACGGAAGAGCTGAGCCTGGATATCGTTTTTCACATCCGTCTAATTGGGAATATGAAGAATACTCTGAGTTGTACGGGATGACTAGTGAAGATTCCGATGCTGGATCTGGGCATCGTTTAAAACAAACAGGGGAGGACTATATATTGACGATTGTCCATAAGCCAAATAGCACTGCTGATTGGCTGATTAATTATCGCAAGTCTAATAATAGCACTATAACACCTATTACATTCAATGAACTTTCGGGAATAAAGAGTGTAACAAACAATGGTGATTGTACGACTACTCATATTGCTGTAGACGGAGTTGAAACTGCTGATGGTTTTGATTTAGTGACTGGTGCGTTTGAAGTTTTTTACAACGAATGTGATTCTCATGAAATTGGAGTGAACGCTACTCTTCGAGCGATTGTTGCTTCTATAATCTTTAATTAGTTTTAACGTCGTGTACTAGGGAGTATTTTTTCTCCCCTCCTTGCGAAGGAGGGGGTAGGGCCTGCCCGCCAATGCCAGGCCTCGGTAGGCGGGGGGAGGTTTCACAAATTTGTTATTTAATTTCACCGCTAACCATGCGGTGTTTTTATTGTACTTGTGAGAATGGTGTTTTTAGTGTACACTTTAAGCACATTTAATTTTATATCTATGACTACAAAAATAGTTGGGGTAAAAGAATTTCGAGATAATATGACGCGTTATTGGAAAAAAGCTCGGAAAGAAAATATCCGATATATAGTAATGCATCGTTCTACTCCAGTTCTTGAAGTTAATCCCCTTATGGGAGATAATTTTGTATTAGAAGAACTTGCAAAAGAGATTTCAAAATCACGCAAAGAAGTTGCAGCAGGGGAAACGTATTCACATCAGGAGGTATGTAAAATGCTTGGTTTATGAAATGGCAGCTTACGTATACACGAACAGCTGTAAAGCATTTAAAATCTCTTGACCAAAAAAGTGCACAAAGGATTGTTAAAAAGTTAGCATTTTTTATTACACAGAAAAATCCTTTAGTGTATGCTAAAAAGCTTACGCATCCAGCTTATGGAGAGTATAGATTTCGAATAGGGGATTACCGAGTTTTGTTTGATGTAAACAATAAGGGCACAGTAAAAATTTTGTTGATATTATCTATTAAACATAGAAGCGACATGTATAAAAGTCTATAGTGTTTTAGTATTTCAAAGAGATTAGTTCTAGCCTCGTGTAGGAGTGAGTATTTCTTCTCCCCTCCTTACGAAGGATGGGGTAGGCCTACCCGCCATGCTAGGCTTTGGCA
>JABIPD010000017.1 GCA_018698735.1 Candidatus Jacksonbacteria bacterium
CTCTGCTGCCTCTGCCATTTTTTCTGTATCACTTAAATTTGAAAGCATAATAACAGGAACATTTTTCCCCCATTCGTCTTTTCGTAAATCGGCTAGCATGCTTATACCATCTTTTTTCGGCATAATAATATCTAGCAGAATAAGAACAGGCTTCTCTTCTAATGCAATAGAAAGACCTTCTTCTCCATTTTTTGCACCTAACACCGAATACCCCTCTCGTTCGAAACGCTCGGTTAGGGCTTTGTAGAGGGATTGATCGTCCTCTACTATCAGAATTTTTTGTGACATATGTAGATCGCCCCCCCCGGTTGACTACTATGCTCTGCCAAACCGAAGACCGGCTGCAATAATAATAGAAATAATAAGTAAAATATCAAAGAGTATAAGTACACTTACAAGAAACCCTTGATTTTGAGTTTTTTTGCGAATACCTATAATACTAATCATAAAAGAAAGAGCAGGAGAAACAATCGTAATAAGCACCCCTTTCCAAAAAGACAGATTCAGCAATAGCGGATCGAACGGTGTTTCATATCCTGCTACATATGAAACAGAAGTTAACCAAAACACCAGGGGTGGCAGTAAAAACACATACCCCAACAATGTTAATAATGTATAAGAACTTCTTTTCATATTACACAAAAACCTAATCGACACCCTCTTCCACAAAACTTTTCACATCTGCTACAATATCGCTTAATCTTTTTTCTGTTTTAGTATAGTACCTGGTAACTCCAAGCGTAATATACGATTGACGTTTATCGTCACTTACAGAATTTGAAACAACAAATACAGGAATTTTATTCCATTTATCACCTTCTTTTAAATGAGCGACAAAATCGAGCCCGTTTTCTTTTCCAAGCAAATAATGGTCTACCCAAATTGCGTCTATTTCTCCAATATCCGGATCCTCTAAATATAGTTTTGACTGCTCTACTGTTCTGGCAGTTAACACGCTATAGCCTTCGTTTTCGAATTTTGTTTTAATGGCATTCATAAGAGGTTTCTCATCTTCTATCACCAAAATTATTCTATCTTTTGTATCCATATAATTATTCACTTAATTTTTTTGTGCCTTTCTTAGACTTCATGCCCTTAGAAGGTATTGTTACATAAAAAGTCGTCCCATGCTCTTCCTTTGATTCAAACCAGACTTTTCCACCACAGGTGTCTAAAATGGATTTCACAAGATACAACCCTAATCCTGTTCCATTCGTGTCTTTCGCTTTCACATTATCAGCACGGAATAGCTTTGTAAATATTTGGGCTTGTTGTTTTTTAGGAATTCCATATCCCGTATCTGCTACAGATATTAAAATGTCTGAATTTTTATCGTCTTTCTTTTCGAGCCCAGCTGAAATAGTAACCGAACCACCACTTCTTCCTTATGTGGTTCTAAGTGAATATCTGAAGCGGTATTAATAACCGCGTCTTCAAAAATTTCATTCATTAAATCTGGTGCTATCCGAGAACTTGTTTCAAAAATTTTATTAAATCTAATATCGAGCTTTCTTCTGTAGTGCGCAAAAAGTTTTTCAACATCATCCGAAAGCGCAAAACCGGTTACAACTTTTTTTCCTTTGAATAATTTTTGGACCTCTTCTTTCATTCCTTTTCTTAAGGGGTCATCTGTTGCTATATGAACCTCTTTCTCGCTTTCTTTTACAGCTAGCATCCTATACTTTCGAGCAATCCCCTCCGGCAATTTCATAATAGTTTTATGATCTGGATGCTGGGCATTTAAATCTATATACGGAACATCTAACGACTCTGCAATTGCTTGGCCAATAAGATTAGACGTTATTAATTGCTGATTCAAAAGATACTCAATAATTGAGCTTTGGGTAGATTTTGCGAATTTTTCAGCCTCTTGGATGTCTTCTTCGGAAACATAGTTCCCATCCAAAAGCACCATTTTTATTTTTTTGTCATCAAGCTTCATACCAAAAAGCTTTCTATTTTATCGTAGCTTTTACCTTTTCTATTATCTGAGAGAGTGTGCTGTCGGATTTAATTAAATAATCAACAGCCCCAAGTTCTTCTGCTTTTTTAAAATCTTCTTCCTGCCCAAGATTCGAAGAAACAATAACCGGTGTTGTGTTCTTTTTTTCTTTTAACTCGGTTAATACCTCGAATCCATCTTTTTTAGGCATTACTAAATCGAGTAGGACTAAATTAAATGTCTCTTTTTCTAATACCTCCAACGCTTCTACTCCATTAGAAGCAGTCGAAACCTCAAACCCTTCGCTTTCAAGCTTAAGCTCAAGCGCATGCCCCATGGGCTTTTCATCTTCTACAATAAGAATCCTCTTTTTGTCTGCCATAAAAATGTAATTAAAGAATCAGAGGAATAAAAATCCCCATCTATCTAGTATCATTGTATCAAAAAAAGGCCTTCCCACCAAGTGGCAAAGGCCTCCAAAAATTCGAGAAAGATGAGGTTACTGCCTACTACTTAGTATACGCAGTGCCTCTGCATATGCTGGGCCGTCGCACTCCCACTTCATCTTTTCCTGATGCTCTTCTGGTGTTGTACCAGGAACAACAGGAAGAGGATCTGATACGACAAGGATTGCCCCTTCGTCGACTCCATCTGTTACGAAATGTACGGTCGAGCATGTCGAGGTAGCGCCGACCTCCATTGCAAGGCGGACAGCATCGTCGCCTCTGTACTTCCTTCTTCCGTCTTCATCCAACACCGTAAGGTCTGCTGGATGAACATTCAGGATTTTCCCAGCGTAGTCAACGAGAATCTGGCCCTTTAGAATGAGCATAAAGCCAGACAGCATAATAATGTCGGCTTTAAACCCCGCTATCAGCTGAGATACTTCATCAAAGTAGTCAGCTCGAACCGTCATGTCGTTGCGCTTCGTACCTCTTTGCTTAGACCAAGCACGAAAATCGAGGCGTGCAACTTCGATTCCATGCGCGCGGGCAAGTGCTCTGCCAGATGCATCTGGTTTGTCGGTAAACGCACCAACTATCTTGTACCCAACGCCAAAGTTGTTGTCTTCTTTGGCCAGGTACCTAAGAGCACTTGCTCCTCCGGAAAAGAACACCACTACGCGTAGCTGCTGCGAACTCATATCTCTTGCCTTCCCTTGGTGTACGGGCATACGAAAGATCAGTAAACAAAAACAGGGCTCACTGCGCCCAGAGGGATTCGAACCCCCGACCTCGTCAGAGTAAACTTCCAGATTTCGTAATCTAACAGGATTAGATTACTCCACCTTCCGTTTACTCTTCCTCTCAAACCAAAATGTGTAGCATTTTGGTTTGTAATACAGCAATACTTAATACGAAAGAGGC
>JABIPD010000108.1 GCA_018698735.1 Candidatus Jacksonbacteria bacterium
AGCCCTAATGTAGCTTGTTGTTTACAAAACGTCAAAGTTATGGTTTCGTAACTATAACCAACGGAAAGGTAAGAAACCATGCCAGATTCTCGAGGTTCCGACATTCCGAGGATGTCGATTGGCGACATCCCTGTTCTTCCGTGCCCCATCATTTGTACCATCGATGGCGTTCTAACTGCATACACGCCAAAGCACACGTCTAGGATAGAGGTGTGCATGAGATTTAGGGCCTATGCTGAGGCCTTATCTGGTGGTTTCGATTTGTTTGGATGCACACAGATTCATGAAAACTGCCGTGGCGAAAATACCAGGTTACGCTGGATTTAGAAGGCGGTGAGTCGTGATATCCTTTGGCGTTTGCAATCGTGCAGACGTCGAGGGACTATTTAATTTAAATTCTAAACTCTAAATTAAAAATACTAAACAATATCAAAATTCTAATATCAAATGTTCGAAACGTTTCGAATTTTGAAATTTGATTATTGAAGTTTGTTTAGAAATTAGTGCTTAGGATTTAGAATTTAACATCTTCTAGGGGGTTGTTTGATAGAGTATTTTCCTGTATACTGCTTTCTTGTTGGCCACATAAAACTATGGCAGGGAAAATACATATTAAAGGCGCACGCGTGCACAACCTTAAAAATATCACGGTAGATATTCCTCGTGATAAATTGGTTGTAATTACCGGACTTTCTGGGTCTGGGAAATCTTCTTTGGCATTTGATACAATTTACGCAGAAGGGCAGCGCAGGTATGTAGAATCTTTATCTGCATATGCACGTCAGTTTTTGGGATTAATGGAAAAGCCAGATGTCGATCAGATAGATGGGCTTTCCCCTGCTATTGCAATCGATCAAAAAACTGCTTCGCATAATCCACGCTCGACGGTTGGCACGGTAACGGAGATTTATGATTATCTCCGTCTTTTATTTGCTCGAGTTGGAGTTCCACATTGTCCTATTAGTGGCGAAAAGCTTGAAAAACAAACCATAGACCAGATAACCGATAAAGTGCTAGCGCTTCCATCAAAAACAGCTATCGCGGTTGTTGCGCCTGTTATACGTGATCAGAAAGGTGAGCACAAACGAACAATAGAAGAGATGCAAAAAGCAGGATATGCTCGTGTGCGAATAGATGGCAGCTTAATGATGATAGATGAAGCAGAAGATATAAAACTTGATCCAAAGAAAAAACATACGATAGATGTAGTGGTAGATAGGCTTATTATTTCTGCTAAAACAGATAAAGCGAGATTAACAGATTCATTAGAAACAGCGTTGGATCTTGGAGATGGGCTTGTGATTGTTCTTGATACCGACACCAATAAGGAGTTTTTATTTAGTCAGCATTACTACTCCCCTCATTGCGAGATTAACTTACCAGAATTAGAACCACGACATTTTTCGTTTAACAGTCCGCATGGAGCATGTGAAGAATGTGGCGGACTTGGGTCTAAGTTAGAGGTTGATTCAGATTTTATTGTTCCTAATAAAAAATTAACAATAGCAGAAGGCGCTATTCGGCCATGGGCACGGAGTGCGTCTCATCAAACCTGGTATACCAGAATTCTTGCGGCAGTTGCAGAAGAATATGGCTTCGATTTAAATACGCCGTATCAAGACTTAAAGAAAAAAGATATAGAAATTCTTTTGAATGGATCTGGAAATAAACAATATAAATTAGGGTTTTCTTCTGATAAGTTTTCTGGCGAATATGCGACTTCATTCGAAGGAATTATTCCAAACCTTGAACGTAGGTATAAAGAAACAGATTCAGATTATATTAGAAGGGAAATAGAAGGCTACATGCGGATTATTGAATGTCCAGTGTGTCATGGAAAACGCCTCAGAAAAGATGTGTGGAATGTAACGGTTGGTGGTTGGACGATAACAGAGATAGTTACCTTGCCTATTAATGAATGCTTGGAGTTGTTCCAAAAATTGAGTAATCCTAAAAAGAAAACAAAGAAAAGTTTAGACAAAAAATCTCAAGAGATTTCCCGACAGATTTTAAAAGAGATTATTGCCCGGTTGTCGTTTTTAGATAATGTAGGGATTTCGTATCTTACACTCGATCGTTCGGCTTCTACACTTTCGGGTGGAGAGTCTCAACGTATTCGACTTGCAACACAGATTGGGTCTGGGCTTTCTGGTGTTATTTATATTTTAGACGAACCATCTATTGGGTTACATCAACGAGATAACGATCGCTTGATAAAGACGCTGAAAAATTTACGAGATTTAGGAAACACGGTTATTGTGGTAGAGCATGATGAAGACACTATCCGTGCGAGTGATCATGTTATCGATATTGGGCCTGGCGCAGGTGCTCATGGTGGAAAAATTGTTGCTCAAGGAACGCCAGCTCAGATCGAAAAAAAGAAAGATTCGTTAACCGGCGCATATATGTCTGGGAAAGAATCTATTCCAAGTGCGAAAAAGAAACGAGAAGGAAATGGCAAAACGCTTACCATAAAAAAAGCAGAAGAGCATAATTTGCAAGGTATTCATGCGACTATTCCGCTCGGGCAATTTGTGTGTGTAACAGGAGTATCTGGATCTGGAAAATCTACGCTTGTAACAGATATTTTAGCAAAGGCACTTCGGAGGCATTTTCATCGAGCAAAAGACAGGCCAGGAAAGCACGAGGGCATAGACGGGCTCGAGCATTTGGATAAAGTAATAGAAATAGACCAATCTCCGATTGGTAGAACCCCACGTTCTAATCCTGCAACCTATACAGGCTTGTTTACTCCAATCCGAGATTTATTTGCACAGACACCAGAGGCAAAAATTCGGGGTTATAGACCAGGAAGGTTTAGTTTTAATGTAAAAGGCGGCAGATGCGAGGCCTGTCAGGGTGATGGATTGGTTAAGATAGAAATGCATTTTTTGCCAGATGTGTATGTTGAATGCGAGGAATGTAGTGGCAGACGCTATAATCAACAAGTGTTAGATATTCATTATAAGGGTAAAAATATTTCGGATGTGTTGCATATGACAGTAGAGCAAGCACATGCTTTTTTTAGAAACATTCCTCCGATTGCAAATAAGTTAAAAACATTGGAAGATGTAGGGCTTGGGTATATTCAGCTTGGACAATCGGCTACAACTCTTTCTGGTGGCGAGGCTCAACGAATTAAGCTCGCGAGCGAATTATCTCGTCGTGCAACCGGAAAAACATTGTATATTTTAGACGAGCCAACGACCGGTCTTCATTTTGAAGATGTAAAAAGGCTTCTTATGGTATTAAATCGTTTAGTAGATAAAGGGAATAGTATTCTCGTTATTGAACATAATTTAGATGTTGTTAAATCTGCAGACTGGATTATAGATTTAGGCCCAGATGGTGGAGATAAAGGCGGGTTTATTGTTGCAGAAGGCAGACCAAAGGATATTATAAAACAGAAAAAAAGTTATACAGGCCAATATCTTAAACGAATGTTTGAATAATATGGAACTTGAATCGGCGGTTCTTGAAACCATGGTCTATTACGACCTCTTTGACTACCCTCTTTCTGGGGTAGAATTATGGAAGTACCTTATCTCGGCAGAATCATATTCGTTGGACGAGGTGATTCAAACTGCAAATCAGCATAAAGAAATCGCATTCGATCGCGGTTTTTTTTGTATAAAAGGAAAAGAATGGGTTATAGGCGAACGGATGGATCGATACAATACGGCCCTTCGTTTACGGAAAAAATTGTATCGCTGGAGGTGGGTTTTTAGAAGCATTCCTTTTATGAGGGCTGTGTATATTTCGGGTCCTTTGGCTCAAGATGCGCCTCATAAAGAAAGCGATATCGATTTGATTCTTTTTTCCAAACATAACAGATTATGGACCAGT
Organism: Candidatus Jacksonbacteria bacterium; assembly: GCA_018698735.1. Lineage (GTDB taxonomy): Bacteria > Patescibacteriota > Patescibacteriia > UBA9629 > GWA2-43-13 > JABIPD01. The sequence continues at coordinate 3,847 of JABIPD010000108.1, forward strand.
AGGTTTTTTATGACAACTGTTTTAAAAGTGTTTCGGGCTCGACCACAATATATTCCAACCTTACAAAAAATGAGAGGTACCAATAAAGGAAAGCTTTGTTGTAATCTTTGGGTGTCTGATGAAAAGAACAGTCTTGAGCCATACGCATTACCACCGACAGATTCCCATTTTGCTTTATGGCTTAAGCATATTACTCCTTTGTGGGTTTCTGATGAGCAGGTGAGTAAAAAATTTGTTCACGATAATTCTTGGATAAAAAAAGTATCTGAATTTGAAAACACCGCTGTTGTTTATAAAAAAGCGACGTGGATTCAAAGGATTGCAGAAATGATTGTGAGAATTATCCCAGATAGCTGGTATCAAAGTCTTCAATGGGTGCTTATGCCCGCTGAAATGAAGAAAAAAGCCCAGAGCAAAGATACTTCGGTTGTGGTAAGAAGAAATTGTGCTAAACTGCATGTGACAGATAAGAGAGATTATTATAATCGTGCTTGGAGGGAGCGTGTGCAAGCATATGACCAGCCACGATCATAGAGATACAACTCTGAGTACATCGAAGTTTATTCAGAGACTTACCCTCTTACTTTTTATATTGCTCCCAATTCAAACGCGCTGGATTGCAGTACCAGCAACGCTTCATGGCGGGTATTGGGAATACGGAACTGTGTCTTTATATGCGACACAGATTTTTATTTTTTTAATAGCCGCATATTATCTTCTTCAAACATATAAAAATAAAAAGCAACCGCTTTCGTTGTTGATAGTAAAATCTTGGGTAGGTTTATTTATAACAAAGCACAAGGTTTTAACGCTTTTTTTGTTTTGGTTGCTGTTAAGTATTTTATGGGCGCCAAGAACAGCAGCAATTGGTGTTTGGTTATTATTGTTTTTAACTGCTGTATGTTTTTGGTATGTGCTTCAAGCAAGTAAGTTGTCTTTAAAGGTTATACTCGTGTCTGTAGGAATCGGGATGCTTATTTCTGGAGGGATAGGGATGATACAATTTGCGCAACAACATGTGCCAGCTTCGAGTTTATGGGGGGTTGCAGAACAGAATCCGCAAGATTTGGGCCCATCTACCGTAGAAACTTCTTTGCGGCGATGGCTTCGAGGCTACGGTACGTTTCCTCATCCTAATCTTTTGGGTGGATGGATGGTATTGGGGCTTTTGTGTTGGTTAGGAGTGTTTTTAGCTACTCACCCGCTTACTTCAGACAAAGATTCATGGGCGCGGCTTATGGCGATTGTGGGGACAGTAGTTGGTGCTGGCGGGCTCTGGCTTTCCTTTTCTCGGAGTGCGTGGCTAGGGTTTTGTGTGTTTTTATTTTTGTTTTGGCTGTATGTATTAATCAAAAAAAGAACATGGTTTATTCCTGTTTTTAAATGGACGCTTCTTATCGCTCTTATGCTGGTTATTTCTGCAGCGGTTTTTGAAGACCCTTTCCGTGCTCGGACTTCGTTTGTCGACCAAAGCTCGCTTGCACAATTTAGACTAGAAGAACAATCTCAGAACGATCGTGTTAAACAATGGCAAGAAGCAAAAGATATTGGTTTTTCAAAAACTGCTGGAGTTGGTTCTGGTGTTGGAAACTATACCGCCTTTCTTGGCCGGCTGTTTCCCTCTCGAGAGGTGTATCAATTGCAACCAATGCATAGCACTCCTGTACTTGTTGGGCTTGAACTTGGGATTATTGGGAGTTTTTTGCTGTTGCTGTTGATTATTCAATATATAAAAAAGTTTGTTCAGCATCCATTTGGAATGTTTTTGCTTATAGCAGTTCTGGGGATGATGCTGTTCGATCATTATTGGTGGAGCCTGTACCCTGGGGTACTTGCAACCACTTTTGCGTTCTGGTTTGCAGCCCAAAATATAACAAAACCAGAGCAATTAAGGATATTTGGAGCATCATAGGCTTTTTTTAGCATAATAAGAGAAAAAATAAATTAGCACTAAGTCTTGACAAGTGCTAATTTTGTTATATAATGAGCTGTGCCTTTCACTTATATATAAGCAATGGTAGTGAAAGATTTTGGTTAAAATTAATAGTTAAAGATATTTCTATGAATATTCGTCCATTAGGCGATAGGGTCATTGTAAAGCCTGCTTCCGAAGAAGAGGTTACAAAGTCGGGGATTGTTCTTCCCGATTCCGCAAAAGAAGAAAAACCAGAAAAAGGAGAGGTTGTTGCCGTTGGTCCTGGAAAGATTCTTGAAAACGGTAGTAGGCAAGATATTTCGGTATCTGTTGGCGATACTATTGTATTCGCAAAATACGCACCAAACGAAATAAAGGTAGATGGTGACGAACTTTTGATTATTCGGGAGGAAGATATTATGGCAGTAGTAGAGAATTAATACGTCTATAAACAATATGGCAAAGCAAATTTTATTTGAAGAAGAAGCACGACAAGCAATGAAGAAAGGTGTTGATACACTTGCAAATGCAGTAAAGGTAACCCTCGGCCCAAAAGGCCGTAATGTTGTTTTGGATAGAGGCTTTGGATCCCCTACCATTACTAAAGATGGTGTTTCTGTTGCACGAGAAATTGAACTGGAAGATAAGTTCGAGAATATTGGAGCAGAGCTCGTAAAAGAAGTTGCATCTAAAACAAACGATGTTGCTGGTGATGGAACAACCACAGCTACCTTACTTGCTCAGGTGATGGTTACAACAGGAATGAAGAATGTTACTGCTGGCGCCTCGCCTATTTCATTAAAACGAGGAATGGACAGAGCTGTTGAAACAGTAGTAGAAGAGCTTAACAAAATTTCTAAAGATGTTTCGGGTAAAGAAGAGATTGCTCAGGTTGCATCTATCTCTGCGAATGATCCGGAGATAGGACAAAAGATTGCAGAAGCAATGGAGAAGGTTGGAAAAGACGGTGTTATTACGGTAGAAGAATCACAAGCATTTGGTATCGATACCGAACTTGTAGAGGGAATGCAATTTGATAGAGGGTATGTGTCTCCTTATATGGTAACCAACAGCGAAAGCATGGAAGCTGAATTCGAAGACCCGTCTATTCTTATTACCGACAAGAAAATTTCTGCGATTGCAGATATTCTCCCGCTTCTCGAAAAACTTGCACAAGCAGGTAAAAAAGATTTAATTATTATCGCAGAAGACATAGACGGCGAAGCACTTGCAACATTGGTGGTAAATAAACTTCGAGGAACCTTTAATACCTTGGCGGTAAAAGCTCCTGGGTTTGGCGACAGACGAAAAGAAATGCTAGAAGATATCGCAATTGTTACTGGCGGAAAAGTTATTTCCGAAGATGTTGGCATGAAACTAGATGCAACAGAAGTAGAAATGCTTGGGAGCGCCCGAAAAGTTATTGCAACAAAAGATAATACTACGCTTGTTGAAGGCCGAGGAGACGAACAAGCAATAAAAGAGAGAGTTGCTATGATTCGAAAACAAATCGAAGAAAGCGATTCCGATTTTGACAAAGAAAAATTCCAAGAACGATTGGCTCGATTATCTGGTGGAGTTGCGATCGTAAAAGTTGGAGCAGCAAGTGAAGTAGAAATGAAAGAAAAGAAACACAGAATAGAAGACGCACTCGCAGCTACTAAAGCTGCTGTAGAAGAAGGCATTGTTCCTGGCGGTGGAGTTGCTCTCTTGCGGTCTCAAACAGCTCTTGAATCTTTACGTGTTGCTGGTGATGAAGAAATTGGAGTTGCTATTGTTCGCAGAGCATTAGAAGAGCCTATTCGTCAGATTGCAACAAATGCTGGAACCGATGGGTCTATTGTTGTAGAGGAAATTCGAAAGCAGCAAGGGTCTATGGGGTATAATGCAGAAATCAACGAATATACCGATATGATTGTTGCTGGAATTGTTGACCCAACAAAAGTTACTCGATCTGCCTTGCAGAATGCAGTTTCTATCGCAGGAATGTTCTTAACCACCGAAGCTGTGGTTACAGATTTAAAAGACGAAGACGAAGCACCTCAAATGCCTGCTGGAATGCCAGGTGGCATGGGGATGGGAATGTAAGGTATACTAAACATATTATTGCCAAACAGGAGCTTTTGCTCCTGTTTGTGTGTTCACTTATAAATCGGTATAATACATATTCAGGAGTGATTGTTAGCTAAATATAAAAATCAATCCAAAGTTTTGTTATGAATAAAAACACAAAAATAGTGTGTACTATTGGGCCTGCTTCAGATGAAGGAAAAGTGATAGACCAGCTGATACGAAATGGAATGAACATTGCCCGTTTAAATTTTTCTCATGGAACGCACGCACAGCATGCAACGCTTATAAAAAACATTCGAGCTGCATCGAAGCGTACGAAAAAACCAATAGCAATTTTGCAGGATCTTCAAGGTCCTCGTATTCGTATTGGCGTATTGGCAGAACCAGTAAAAATTGTCCGCAACGACAAAGTGGTTCTTATTCCAGAATCGCAATTTGAAGATGTTCTGAATCATTCCGAGAGAAAGTTTCTTCCTGTTCAATATGAAGAGTTGTATAAAGACGTAAAGAAAGGAAGCACTATTTTAATAGACGAAGGCTTTATAGAGTTAACGGTCCAACGGATTGTTGGTGACCAGATTGTAACAAAAGTTATAACCTCTGGAGAAGTGAAGTCGAATAAAGGAATAAATACTCCAGGGCTCGAGCTTTCTGCTGATCCATTAACAAAAAAAGACAGAGAAGATGTTCGGTTTGGGGTAGAGAACGATGTAGATGCTATTGCTCTTTCTTTTGTTGCATCTGCAGAAGATATGGCAACTCTTCGGAAAGAAGTTCAACGCAGAGTAAAAAAAGGCGCTATTCCTGCTCTTATCGCAAAAATTGAACGCCAATCTGCGATGGATGATTTAGAAGATATAGTAGAAGAATCAGATGGTGTTATGGTTGCGCGTGGTGACCTTGCTTTAGAAACCTCAGCAGCCGAGGTTCCTGTTATGCAAAAAAAGATTATTGGTGAATGCGCGCGCCAAGGAAAACCGGTGATAGTTGCAACCCAAATGCTCGACTCTATGATCCAGAACCCTCGGCCAACGCGGGCAGAAGTTTCCGATGTTTCGAATGCGGTGGTAGATCACGCTGATTGTGTAATGCTTTCTGGCGAGACTGCGAGTGGCGAATATCCGGTTGAAGCAGTTGGTATGATGAATAGCATTATAGAAGAAACAGAAGCTTCTCCGTATGACGATGTGTCGCCCGTATCTTCACATAATATAACCTGGTCGCTTGCTGATAGGAATGCTATTGCAGAGGCTGCTGTTGATATTGCATTTACCGAAGATGCTGCAGCGATTGTGGTAACCTCGTTAACAGGAGCAACGGTTCGAGCGGTTGTTCGCCTTCGACCACAGATTCCTATATTAGGGTTGGTTCCAAACGAAACAATTCAAAGAAAATTGTTGTTTTCTTGGGGAGTTCGGCCGATTGTAATAGGGAAATGCGAGAATGTAGACGGGCTTATTAAGGAATCGACAAAAGCTTTGGCAAAAGAAAAACTCACCCAAAAGGGTGATAAAGTAGTTTTGGTCGCTGGTCAGCAAGTCGGAACCACTGGAACAACAAATTTTGTTCAGGTTCAGGAATTATAAAAATTATTATCAACGTGTTTTATTGTAGAGACGTCCCTGGTGGGGCGTCTTTCTGTATTACCCTGAAGGACGTTTGAACCACTTCCTCATTTCTTTATCAGAAAGTTCTATAGTGCATGGTCTGCCATGAATACATGATTGGTTATTGGGCGTATCTATCCAGGCACAGATAAGAGCTATCTGTTGTTCTGTTGAAAGTAAGTCCCCAAATTTTATAGCAGTCTTACAAGCCACTATTTTACAGAGTGCGTCTTTTTTTTCTTCTACCGAATTGTTTCCTGCCATTTCAGACCGCAAATCGTGGAATAATTCTAAGATAGCTTCTTTAGCGTTGCTGTCGCCAATAACACTTGGCAAGGCGTTTACTGCGAGTGTTGTTCCTCCAAATGGTTCTATCTCGAATCCGAATTCAGTAAATAATTCTTGGTATTCTTCGAACAACGCATATTCTTGTGGAGGGAGATCTATCGTAATAGGGAATGCGCATTTTTGAGAAGAAATAGTATCTGAAGTCTGTTTTAGCTGATGGTAGTTTACTCGCTCGCTCATTGCATGTTGATCCATAACCATCATTCCATCGGTGGTCTCTAAAATAAGATACGATGAATGGATTTGCCCGATAACTTTCCATCCTTCTGGTAACTGAATCTCTGCTATTTGTCCGTTATCCTCTGGCTGTATTGCTGATGAAATAGCGGGAGATTGAAGTGTGTAAAGATTCATCGCTCTCCGAACATCTTCTGGCTGAGGTTTAGGTGCCTGTTGAGAAGGCGCGGAATATCTGTGTTGATGCCGAATGGGTGTTGGCTGGGAAAAGGTTTCTAAAGGAATTTCTGATGAGGCAGCAACAGGTTCGAATCCAGAAAGATGTTGAGATACAATTTTCTTTACATTAGAAAAGATAAGAGATGTATCAGAAAATTTTACCTCGAGTTTTCGAGGGTGGACGTTTACATCAACTGTTTTAGGATCAACAGTAATATGAACAATAGCAGAAGGATGAGTATATCGAGGGATAAGTGATCCATACCCGTCTTTTACTGCTTTTAGAGTTAAGAAATCTTGAACAGCTCGGTTGTTCACAAAGACATGCTGCATATCTCTTTTTTCAGATGCATGTCGTGGGTGGGCTAAAAATCCTTGAATGCGAAGTGTTTCTCCTCCTGCATTCATTTCAATAAGATCTGTTCCTTTTTCTGGCCCCCAGAGCGTTGCTACTCGTTGTTTCCAAGAATTTGTTGCTGGGAGCGTAAGAACAGGTTTGTTGTTGTGAAAAACTTGCCAATTCACCGTATGCGTTAGAAGCGCAAACTGAGTAAGTAATGTAATACAATGTTTAAATTCTGTTTGCGCACTTTTTAAATATTTTTGTCTGGCAGGGACATTATAAAAAAGATTCCGTACTTCTATGGTGGTGCCAACTGGCGCGCCGCCTTGTGTTATTTGTTTGTTGCCATTTTCCATGGTAACAATCGTTGCTGTTGAATCTTCTTCTCGGCGTGTGGTTAATGAAAATTGGCTTACGCTCGAAATACTTGCAAGTGCTTCGCCTCTAAATCCGAACGATTGTATAGAGAATAAATCTTCTAAAGATTGTATTTTGCTGGTGGTGTGAGGTTCTGTTGCTTGTTCGGCATCTTCTACGCTCATGCCGTGTCCGTTATCGGTTATTTGAATATTTTTCATCCCGCCTTCGGTAAGATCTATTCGAATATTAGAAGCCCCGGCATCGAGTGAGTTTTCGACACATTCTTTTAATACCGACGCTGGTCGCTCTACAACCTCGCCAGCAGCTATTTTGTTAATAATATCTTGTGGAAGTTTTACAATTGTCATAGATTTAGATGATAAAACAATATGTGAAATCGTCATTCTGAGGAGACTGCATGTCGAGGAAGAATCTCGTTTTATTGATCAAGCGAGATTCTTCGACTGTTGCAGTCTCAGAATGACGATAGTGTATCTCTTGAGATGAGAAATAATTAGGTGTGTTTTTTGAGTTCTTCTAAAAATTGTAATGCCTGAATTGGCGTCATGCTGTTTGGGTCTGTGGTTTGAATTTTAGTAACAAGCCCTTCGTGTTGGCACGTAGAAAACAACGTCGGCTGGTTCGACTCATCTTCAATCTGTTTGGGAGGTGCGGATCCGTTCTCGAGTGTGCCGAGCTTTTCTTTTGCAGAATCTATAATAGGCGCTGGCATACCGGCAAGTTTAGCGACCTCTACGCCGTATGATCTGTCTATTCCTCCTGGTTCTACGGTGTGAAGAAAAATAACGCCTTCCTTTTCGTTTTCTTTCACCATTACTCTATAGTTTTGGCAGCGGTCTAATGTTTCGCCTAGCTCTATTAATTCGTGGTAATGGGTAGCGAATAGTGTTTTTGTTCTGGAGTGCTCGTGCAAATGTGAAAGAATCGCCCATGCAATTGCAACGCCATCGTAGGTAGAGGTTCCTCTACCGAGCTCATCAAAAATAATAAGGCTGCTGTCGGTTGCGTTATGAAGAATATGCGCGGCTTCTTGCATTTCTACCATAAAGGTAGATTGTCCTCTAGAAAGATCGTCGGTTGCACCAACACGTGTAAATATTCTGTCGACAACGCCTATGGTTGCTTTATGCGCTGGAACAAACGAGCCAATCTGCGCCATTAAAACAATTAATGCGGTTTGTCGTAAGTAGCTCGACTTACCACTCATGTTTGGTCCCGTTAGAATAATAATTTGATGGTCTTGGGAATTGAGGTTGGTGTTATTAGGAACGTATGGAGTTTTTAAACTTTTTTCGATAACAGGATGCCGGCCGTGAGTAATATTAATTTCGGAATCTTTGGTAATAGTTGGTTTGTTGTACTGAAGTTCTATCGCATTTTTTGCAAACGAAAGAAGGACATCTATTTCCGAGATTGCATTGGCAATCTTTTTTATGGTTGGAAGATGCGGAATACATTTCTGTGTTAATTCTTCGAATAGATTTTTCTCTATCGAAAGAATCGTCTCTTCTGCGGTTAAGACTTTTTCTTCGTATTCTTTAAGCTTTGGGGTTATAAATCGTTCGGCATTTACCAATGTTTGTCTTCGTTCGTATGTTTCTGGGACATCTTCTGCTTTCGATTTCGTTACTTCGATAAAATAGCCAAACACTCTATTAAATTTTATTTTCAATTTTTCTATCCCGGTTTCTTTTCTTTGTTCTTCTTGATACTGCGCCAGCCACTCTTTTCCTCCTGTCGCTATTTTTCTTAATTCATCGAGCTCTTTATGAAACCCATCTTTCATAACATTCCCGCTATCTATCATAACCGGCGGGTCTTCTGATAATTCTTTTGTAAGAAGTGTCTCGAGTTCTTCCCATTCTTTTTTTTGAAGTGATTGTTTGATCGATTTAAAGTTAGTGCTTTTAGCACTGCTGAATGTTTTAGAAATTTCCGGCAGAATGGCAAGAGTTTCACGATGATGATACAAATCTCTTGGGGTTACTCTAGCTGTCCCTATTTTTCCGGCTATTCTTTCTATATCGGAAATCTTTTTTAAGAGAGGTTCTAAGGTTTGTTTAAAGAGGGGGGTGTTTACGCATTCCTCAACAGCATTTAATCTGCCTTCTATTTCTTTTTCGTCTAATAGTGGATGCAATAACCATTGGCGGATAAGCCTGCCACCCATAGGAGTTTGAGTTGTATCTATTACATCAAGCAAACTTCCTTTTATGGCATGCGTACGTTGCGTATAGAAAAGCTCGAGGTTTCTAATAGTTGTTTCGTCTAACAGCATGCTCGACTGCCATTGATATTGCTGAATATGAGTAAGGTGAGACAGTTCTGTTTTTTGAGTGTCTTTTAAGTATTGCAAAAGCCTTGCCGCTGCAATGGTGTGCGGGTTTTCCGGATCCATACCAAAGCTATCGAGAGAATGAATGTTAAAGTGATCTGTTAATAAAGACTCGGCATCAAGCGTTAGCATGGGCGCATTTATAAGCGGCAAGTCGGCTATCTCTTGCGGCGGTGCTTGTGCTATTTCTTCGTGGGTTAAGATTTCTGCAGGATCGAGTCTTTTTAAAAGTGTATGTGCAGTACTTTGCGTTGGCACGGTTGTAACAAAAAAATCTCCAGTGGTAATATCGCAGAATGCAATTCCAAAGGCGTCTTTTGTTGGTGCGAAAGACGCGCAATAGTTGTTTGAGTTTCCTTGTAATATGTTATCTGAAAATGTTGTTCCTGGTGTTATTATCCGAACGACTGCACGGTCGACAATTTTTCCTTGGCCAGCAGGTGAGGTTTGGTCTGCTATAGCTACTTTTTTCCCTGCTTTTGTAAGCCCAGCAATATAGTTTTCGGCAGCATGATGAGGGATTCCTGCCATCGGGATTTCATTTGGTGTGTTTTTAAATCTTGCAGTTAAAGCTAAATCGAGGATTGGGGCTGCTTCTGTAGCGTCTTCTCCAAACATTTCATAAAAATCTCCTAACCGAAAGAAAACAATAGCATCTTTATGCTGGTTTTTTATTTTCCAGTATTGCTCTAAAAGCGGCGTTGTTTCCTTTTTCATAACTAACTTATTTTAGGGGGTTTGTCTTTTAAAATCAATTAAATGTTAGAATTTGACAGTAGTATAAAAAAGGGGTATTTTAATGTTAGATTAATGCTTGTTGGGAATTCCCCGACATCATACTAGGAGAGTCAGCCTTGCAAGCTGCTCAGGTTGGAACGACTCGAAGATTCGGTCGTCGATACATGGAGACCGGAAACGAGATGTGGGGGGCGAGAAGAGGCCTCTTCGCTGATCCTGGCATGGGCTTCGCAGTAGCGGAGCAGACAGATGTGGCAATCGCCCCGACTGTCGTGGCCGACGAGGATCCCCAGGATGAAGAAACAGCGGACGCGAACTGACGACAGGCGCACGCTACAAGCGAGGGTTGCTCGGAGGAAGTGGCTTCGCAGGCACTTGTCTCCCAGGCACTGCGCGCTAGCAAACTGCGCACGAAGATGAATTCAGGCGGTCGTGTTAACGAACACGACCGCCAACTGTTTTTTTATTTAGGGTTTCGCGATACAATACAAAAGCATGGATTTAAAAGCACGAGATGTATTAAGAACATATTGGAAAGAAGCTCGCCACTTTAAACTGGCGCTTTTTGTGATGGTTTCTTCTATTGTAGTTGCGGTTGTAGCAGATTTAATAGCACCACTCTATTATAAAAAGTTTTTCGATGTTATTACCGAATCCTCACCAAGCAATGAAATTGTTACACAACTGGTGATTATATTACTGTTTGTGGTGCTTTATCGCGGTATAAGCTGGCTTGGATTTAGGTTTGCAACCTTTTTAAACCCCTATTTCCAGACGCATGTTATAACAAATCTTCGGCAACGAGCGTTCGATTATTTACTTCATCATTCG